>JAEZIL010000003.1 GCA_023436685.1 Bacteroidota bacterium
ATTAGGTGCGATGTGTAAAGGATGGTTTTACCATGCTCCTTGTACTCGGTAAGAAAATCCAGTATTAGCGCGCGCGACTGTACGTCAACACCGGCGGTAGGCTCATCCAGTATTATCAGGCGTGGGTGGTGTAGTAAAGATGCTATGATGTTTGCCCTGCGTTTCATACCACCGCTAAATGTTCCCACCCGTTTATGCGCATGCTTTTCAAGGCCAAGGCGCTCCAGCAGTTTACCTGCACGTTCACTTATTGTATGCTCGCGAAGGCGATACATCCTTCCTATATATCTAAAGTTTTCCCAGGCAGTTAGTTGGGTAAACAAAGCAATGCGCTGTGGTACTACACCCACAATATTGCGCAGGTAGGTCTGCTCTTTGGTACAATCACGGTCAAAGATCCTTGCTGTACCTTCATCGGGGCTCACAAGCCCACACAGTATGTTAATGGTAGTAGTTTTTCCAGCTCCATTAGGCCCCAAAAGTCCTATTACCTGCTTATCATTTACACGCAGGGTTAACCCATCTAGCGCAGGTTGCCAGGCATCCTTAAAATGCTTCTTTAGTCCGTCTATCTCTACAGCAAAAGCCATGGCTAGTTAAATCCTAAGCAGGCTACCAGTTTTTCGGGTAGTTTGGGTAAAAGATGTCTTGGTATCAGGAACGAGGTAAGCTCAGCTATTTCCTTGTAAATAGTATGGCTATCGGCAGCACCTCGCAGATAAGCTGCTCCTGTACTGCCACCTGTGCCTACACGTTTGCCTATTGTACGTTGCACCATATGTATGTGGCGGTAGCGCCACATAGCCAGTTGCTCGTCTATCTCCAGCAGGCTGCTTACCAGCTCGTAAGGCAAGTGCAGCATGGGGTAGTCGCGGTATAGCATTATAAATAATGCGCTACGATTGGCAGCCGCACTTAGTTTACGGGTAGCATCGTACCCCTCATCGTTCATAAATAAGTTATCAAATGTTTCCACATTCTGTCGTTCGCCTTCTTGCAAGCTATCTATATAAGCCTGCCGGTATGTTTGCCAGAAGCTGTTGCCATCATCATCCCAATACTGTTTGTCTTTTACAAATGGCATCCGCTCCAGCCAGCGGTTTATTAGTACCAGTATCGACTCCTGCGATTCAGCCTCTTTAACACGCTGAATATCCTTTTCATTTAATTGCGATAAGTAATAGTTTTGACCATGACGGTCAGTATAGTTAAGGCCAAGGGTAGCTTCTATCATTTTAAACTGTATACTTTGGAAGCCCGATGCCGGCCTTAGCAAATCACGAAAATCCAGAAAGTCGAGTGGGGTCATTGTTTCTATAACACCCATCTGCATCACTATTAGTTCCAGTATGCGACATACACGCTTTACACGATGCACTGAATTATATATATCGGGGGAGTTGTTAGGAATATTTGACTGTTTGAAAACATCTCTTACAACATTCAGCTCAAAAAGTATCTGCTTGAACCAAAGCTCGTAAGCCTGGTGGATAACGATGAACAGCATTTCATCATTAGCACGTATTCCTTCCTTATCACTCTCGGGTGCCTGTGCATTCAATATTTTATCAAGTTGCAGATATTCGCTATAGTATACCGGCTGCCTTTCTTTCTTTTCCATGGGCGAAAATTACAAACTTATATCCAAGTGTGAAATGAGACTTATTTAGTATATGGTTAAAGTGCTTAAGGAATGGTTTTAATTAGCTTTTATAAATTGCAGTTATTATGAGCAGCAAATTTCTTCCGCATATACCGGCAGCCGAGTACAACGATAAGCTTTCATCCGAACGTATCTTCGACCTGTATGAGCTGCTATCGGCCCCGCTACATGAGGAAATGTATAAGCGGCAGGATTTTAATTTTCTCGACGAGTTATCAGAAGGGCAGCAGTTGCTTATTTCTTACGACTATGTGCGCATGCAGGTACAGCAGGGCGGCTTTATTCAATTAATACAAAATGGGTACATAGGCCTTTTGCCCGATATGCCCGAATGGTTTACAACAATGGGGGCTAATGATATGGCTAAAGTAATTGATGACGCATTGAAAGTATACGTGCTAAATAGGGAACTGCTGGATAAGGAAACGACAGTAGAGGAGTTTGCTAAACTTTATGAAGAGCTTAAAGAGTTCGAAATAATTGATGAGCGCTTTCAGGAGTCGGATGCAGAAACTGTATTTAAGATAACTGAATATATAAAATCGCACATAAAGGAATTTGCTGTAATAGACTGATCATTTACCGACGCTTCAATATCATTTACCGAAATAGTTTGCTGCAGGCAACCACGCAGCGTACCTTTGCACTTCTGTATCAGAAACATAGAACATGGCTCGTCCTAACCATAATAGCAACGGCAATACCGATGCTGAATTGCCTAAAGTAAAGATCAATAAGGAAAATATACAAGAGGGCTTAATGATATTTAGATATGTCAGGCCTTATCGCACCAAGTTCATTTTGGGCCTGATGTTCATTGCTTTATCTGGTGGTACTACCATGGCGTTCCCATACCTTCTGAAGAAGCTTATAGACAGCGCCAATGATATGAGCAAGGGTATTGCTTCCATTACACCCACTCAGATAGCGCTGGGAATGATGGGGTTACTGACTTTACAGATGTTCATTTCTTTTATGCGTGTCTATCTGTTTACCACAGTAGGGGAGAATGCCCTGGCCGATCTTAGAAAAGATATATACAAAAAGATGATCACCATGCCTATGGATTTCTTCGCCCAAAGGCGGGTTGGTGAACTTTCAAGCCGCATAAGTGCCGATGTATCGCAGATACAAGATGCCGTAACCACGGTTTTGGCTGAATTATTAAGGGGAGTGCTTGTATTGATAATTGGCCTATGCCTTATATTCTATATATCTCCAAAGCTCACTTTATTAATGTTATCGGTAGTACCCGTCATTATAGTAATAGCTGTAGTGTTTAGTAAACGTATCAGGAAGGTATCAAGAGATGCGCAGGATAAACTGGCTGATTCAGGTACCATAGTGCAGGAGACGCTACAAGGCATAAGTAATGTTAAGTCATTTTCTAACGAGTGGTATGAGGTTAACAGATATAATAGAAGCATAAATGAGGTGGTGAAGATGGCTGTGAAGAATGGTCAGTTCCGCGGCTTCTTCGTATCATTTCTACTGTTTAGTGTTTTTGGTGCTATAGTATTGGTAGTTTGGTATGGTGCAGGCCTTATGCAAACAGGTCAATTATCCTTTGGCGACCTTACCGCTTTTGTAGTATATACCGCTTTTGTGGGGGGCACTATGGCTGGCTTTGCCGATCTGTATAGCCAGCTTCAAAAAACCCTTGGCGCCACACAACGCATTAGGGAGATATTGAAGGAAGAGTCTGAAAATGTATCAGTTAACGAAACAAAGCTAAATGAGGAGTTTAAGCTTAGGGGCCATGTCAAATTGTCTCATATCGCCTTCAGTTACCCAAGCCGTAAAGAGACACAGGTATTAAAGGATATTAATATAGAAGCAAAACCCGGAGAGCAAATAGCCATTGTGGGACCTAGTGGAGCCGGCAAGAGTACATTGGTATCAATATTATTACGCTTCTACGATCCTGAACGTGGACAGCTACTATTTGATGGCAAAGATGCAAGCCGCATACCTATTTCACAGTTAAGGCAGCAGATGGCTCTGGTACCCCAAGACGTAATGTTATTTGGCGGTACCATCCGCGAGAACATAGCCTATGGTAAAGCAAATGCCACACAAGATGAAATAGAACAGGCGGCACGTAAGGCAAATGCCCACAACTTCATTGCCACATTTCCAGAGAGTTACGATACTGTTGTTGGTGAGCGTGGTATCAAACTATCTGGAGGGCAACGCCAGCGTATAGCTATAGCCAGGGCTATTCTGAAAGATCCTGCCATCCTTATATTGGATGAAGCTACCAGTTCGCTCGACTCTGAATCGGAAGCTTTGGTGCAGGAAGCTTTATATAACCTTATGAAGAACCGTACCTCATTCGTCATTGCGCACAGGCTTTCTACCATACGCAATGCCGATAAGATTGTAGTACTGGAGCACGGTGTGGTGCGTGAATCGGGCACACACCACGAATTGCTATCAATTGATGACGGACTATATAAGAGCCTTAGCAAGCTGCAAACTGAATGGCATTAAGCCGGAAAGTTGTATTGGATACCATTAGCCTCAGCCAACGTGCGAATATCTATAATCTCGGTAAGCCCCAGGTCAGCCGACATCCATATTACATATACATCATATTCATTTGCAGGATGTGTATAGCTATCTCTATGGTTTGACGTTTCCTTTACAGATCTCAGAAATACTTCATCATCATTGGTTAAATGCGCAGGCCCTATTGTAACATAATCTATTGGTGGCCTGCTGCTTAACTCAGTATCCACTAGATCCTCAAAATCTTCCGCTATTTCTATGGCTTGCTCTAATGTGAATGGTTTCCTGTTTTGCATGAGCTCAAAGATAAGATTTGGGTCGATACCTTAATATGTAGTTAAGTTTGTTCTATAATTTCTACATTATGTTAACATAGCAAGTGCGTATATTCTGAATAACGCATGAAGATATTTAATATAATGTGATTATAGAACTAAGCGAAGGGTGGGCAAGATTAGCGCAGGATGCGCATGTGGGTTAAAATTGTCTAATTTCCTTCCAAAAGTCTTTCTTTTCTATACCCATTGTCTGCAAATTTGTATGTATGTGAAATGCAGGTATTTCTTTGAATTTCAGCCTTATAGTAACAGGCCGTGTTAGTCTTCTCGGGTCTCGTTCAGGGTAATTATAATGGTCATGTGATGATTCTGTACGTATATAAATTAATCCTTTGCTTTCAAGCCAACAGACAAATTTCCCTACAGGTACAGGTTTGTAACTCATTAGCACAAGGCCACAGGCCAACTTTCGTTATACTGTTTTCTTAGCATGCCTGCTGGTATCTCTAGTTGAAGTTCAGAAGGAGGTTCAGCCCTATGATTTATTATTTCTAAGCGCCATCCAAGACTTACCAAATCTTTAGTCAATGTCCCCCGTGACTGCGTGTCTTGTATATAAGATTGCATTATTTCATCAAATGCGTCTTTTGCATCTTGAATGCTATCGCCGTAGGATGATAGATTTAAGGAAGGACAATAAGCTAAAAAGAAATTGTCTTCCTGAAATACCAGAATATTCAATTTCAATTCTAACACATTTTCACCACCGTCTGTTTTTATATAATCTGACATTGTAGTGTAAAGTTACGAATAGGAATATGCAATAATAGTGCCTTAATTGTTAAATAACAACAATTAGATAGTTTTTACTCAACCGTGTTTTCACGGTAGGGATAGCTATGCCCTGATGTTTTACTACATTTGCAGCGTTAGTATTGAAATGACGTTGCTGCTACGAAACACCACAATGTAGTATTATACTCCAAGCGACGATATGGAAATACGCCGAGAAGGCGTAGCTGTATCTGTTTGCTTGGAAGGGATGTGGTGTCCCTGTAGTGGCTTACATGATTTCGGCTACGCCAATTTTTTAACTACAAAACACCACAAAATGAAAAAGCTGCTACTGTTGGCTTTAATACTACCGTGCATTGCCCATGCCGAAAAGCGAGGCAAATATTACAAGATAGCGGGTAGTTTAAATAAGAGCCTAAAGGTTGCTAAAGTAGTTGACAGGGAAACATTCTTAGAATTTATACTTAGTACGAGAACGCAGTTTTTTATTAAAGAGGGGGATACTTTAACCATTACTCTTATGGATAATAATACAGTTAAGCTACCTTGCTATCGTGTTTCTAATTACAGGCCAATGCATACAGGTTCAGGAGCACTGTATAATGGTATATATTACAAGCTTGATGGTTATACAGAAGATGTATTGATACATCAAGAAGTAAAGTCTGTAGCTATTGAGCGTTTTGTATTTGAATCTGAAAGCCCGAAAGCCATACAAAAGGCATTAAAATAACCAAGGGGCATTGCGCCCCTTAATTGTTATATTTATATTATATGAAAGAGTTTTATATAAAAAATAAGGATGCGATAATAATAGCTTTAGCTACATTGGCCATTCCTGCTATTTGTTCTTTCTTTTATTTGTTAGGCAGTAGAGATTGCAAATATGACAACTACGTGTTGCAGCAACAGCTAAAATCTGCAAGAGATACAATAGAACGATGGCGGCCTATCGAGTAGCCTTTTTACCTATTATATAACCAGCTACAATAGAAATAAAAGTTATTCCTATTAGTGCTGAAACGGCATAAAATGTGTCAATTAAAATCATGTTCGATATTTATTATATTGAGATGTGGAAACCTATCGAATAAGACGTCTTACTAAAAGGCATGATAATATCCCTGCTGTAATAAAGAGTGTCCAGTATATAATGGTGCTATGCTCTATTAGAAATCCCATAGTACACTTGCGCTGCCTCCCTCCGCAGCCGAGCGCTTTGTTCTATAATTTATATTATGTTAAATAGAAAAAATAGGCTTAAAATAAAGCGACCTATGATCGCTTTAATAATGTCATAGTAATCCTATTCTATTTCGGCTCATTCCTCTTCACAAACTGATCAAGGTATTTTTTGCACATACCCCATATATCAGTCTTCAATTTCTCATCGCTAACTTTTTGTGCAAACTGTTGTGCATGTTCGTCAAGCTCTCTTCCCAATGAATCCAGATGGCTGTTATATGCTGCATACGAGTTACCTTCAGGCCCATTTGCAGCTGCACGACTTACATTGAACATATCTGCTGAGTGATTATCCACTAGCTTTTTAGCGATGTCACTAAACCTATCCAATTGATTTTGGTAGTTTTTCATAACGGCAGATTTAAAATGTTGTATAACTTGTTACCCCTTATAATTGATACCTCACATTACCTCATTCGCAGAATCCTATCAGATCGAATTATATTATCTTATTGTCATTAAACAGTCAGATATGTAAATATAATTCAAACTGTATGAAAAGGCAAAAAATTTGGGGTTAAATTATAAACATTTTATACCAGTTCGCCATACATTTCGGCCTTCAGTGCCTTTACCCGGGCATCTTCACGATATTCATCAAAGCTCATCTCCCTATCTATAAGGCCATTTGGCGTTATTTCCAGTATTCTGTCTGCCACGGTTTGTGCCAGCTCATGATCTCGTGTGGTAAATAGTATGGTACCTTTAAAGTCCTTCATACCATTATTGAGCGCAGTGATACTTTCCAGGTCAAGGTGGTTGGTTGGTTCGTCAAACAACAGTACGTTACCTTTCAGCATCATCATGCGGCTTATCATACAACGCATTTTTTCGCCCCCGCTCAATACACTACATTTTTTCAGTGTTTCTTCGCCCGAGAACAGCATGCGGCCCAGGAAGCCACGGATGAAGGTCTCATCTTTTTCTTCAGAATATTGGCGCAACCAGTCGATCAGGTTAAGGTCTTTGCCTTCAAAAAATTCTGTATTATCGGCCGGTAGGTATGTAGGTGTAATAGTAACACCCCATTTATAGCTACCGTCAAAATCAGTATCCTCGCCTGCCAGTATTTTATAGAAGGCCGTTGTTGCCAGGCCATTTTCAGATAGTATAGCTACCTTTTGGCCACGCTTCAGGTCGAAGCTAATGTCCTTGAACATCTGCTCACCATTCAGCTTTTTGCCCAATCCTTTTACCTCCAGTATCTGGTCTCCAGCTTCACGCACCTGATTATTGAACAGTATGGCGGGATATTTCCGGTTAGATGCTACCATCTCATCCAGCTTAATTTTATCAAGCGCTTTTTTACGGCTCGTAGCTTGTTTCGATTTTGATGCATTGGCAGAGAAACGTGCAATGAACTCTTTCAGTTCAGCAATTTTATCTTCTGCCTTCTTATTCGAATCAGTACGTTGCTTCAGCAACAACTGGCTCGATTCATACCAGAATGAATAGTTACCGGTAAAGATGGTGATCTTACCAAAATCTATATCGGCAACGTGCGTACATACGGTATCCAGGAAGTGACGATCGTGCGATACAACCAGTACTACTTTATCATAGTCGGCCAGGAAATTCTCCAGCCATACTATCGTTTCCAGGTCAAGATCGTTGGTAGGTTCATCCAGCAGCAGAATGTCGGGGTTTCCGAATAGTGCTTGTGCTAAAAGCACACGTACTTTCTGGTTACCATCCAGCTCTTTTAGCAGTTTTGTATGAAACTCTTCTTTTATACCCAGATTGCTCAATAATGTAGCTGCATCGCTTTCTGCGTTCCAGCCATCCATTTCCGCAAATAAACCTTCCAGCTCGCCTGCTTTTATACCGTCTTCTTCCGTAAAGTCTTCCTTAGCATACAGTTCGTCCTTCGCTTTCATGATATCGAACAGCTTGCCATTGCCCCTGATAACAGTTTCCAGAACAGGATATTCATCAAAAGCATAGTGGTTTTGTGTCAGTACGCTCATGCGCTGGTCTTTCCCTATTTCTACCCTTCCGGTAGTTGGGTCTATCTCTCCCGAAAGAATTTTGAGGAAGGTAGATTTACCTGCACCGTTAGCGCCAATGATACCATAACAATTCCCCTCTGTGAAACGGATGTTCACATCTTCAAACAACACGCGCTTGCCGTAGCGTAGCGATAAATTATTAACTGAAAGCATGTATTAATTAAAATTCAAAAGTCAAAATTCAAAAAGGAGTAAGCCTCCTTCTGAAAGGAGGTGCAAAGGTACGAAAATATAGGCGGTTTATGAATTCTTATCAGGAGTTAACCACACCTGTAAACAGCACATTTTTATTGCGCAGATCTATGCCGCCCTCAAGGTAAGATTTAAGATTGGCCAAATAGAAGGTCCAGCCTACCTGGCAGCCCATGTTGTAGTTTACCATGCCATGCTCATCGGTAGGTATACCCTCTTGCGTTACCATTACAATACTCTCCCCTCCAACAGTGCCAATATTTACAGTAACCTCGGCACCGCCACTAAAGGAGAATTTTATCATATCCTTATGGTTGGTATCCAGTATTTCGCCTTTTTCAAAAGTATCGTCGCTGTAGCCATGCCAGTACCATTCATAGCTATCACCCTCGCGTACCGATGCTTCGGGCGCTAACACTTCCCCATCCTGGTAAAATATAGCCGAGCGGAGAAACCATTTTTCCAGCAAAGTAGGTACCGACCAACAATCGTATATATCATCTACATCAGCATCTATATTGATTTTTAGTACAAATTTGCTCCAGTCGTGCTTTTCCATAAGTGTGTTAGTTTTTTTAACGTTGCTAATTTATGTGTAATACTTGTTTATGGTACGTTAAGGTTAGCAGGCTTATTCCATATAGGGCTCACCCTGGGCAAAATTAATTCAGGTAGCTCGTTATATGTAATACGCCGCTTTTTGATAAATGTTGTGTTTTGTTGTTTCGACGGCAAAATCGTGCCATTTGTTGTATCCGGTTGCTTTTTGTTGTCTTTTGTTTCGGGTATATAAATTTCGCGGTATAGCTCCCCTATTTCTTCCTCAATTTCAGCCCCGTTTGTTTCGGCTTTGTTGTACAGACCGGCTATTTTGTTGTCGATATCTATGGCCTTGAGGCGCTGGTTGATGGTAGGCAGTAAAGCACCCGTGCGCCATATATCCCGGCCAACGGGTATGGACTGCGGCACCAGCTCTCCCCTTGCGATACTGGCTAGCATGGCCCGCTTCTCACTAACCGAGAGCAATTCTACCTTAAGCTGGTCTTTTAGTTCAGTTTCGGCCTGGCCGCGTACGGTTTGTAGGGTAAGTTTAATGGCCTCGGATACATCGGGGCGGCGCAGCAGGCGGTTAGCGGCACTTTCAAGGGCGGTTTCGTTATTGCTTTTCGAATTATAAGCTGCTTTATACGCAGCTACTTTATCACCGCTTTGCAGGTAGTAGGTGATAAAACTGTGTTGCTTGATGTTCATGATGGTGATAGAATTTATTACAGCAAAAATACAATAAAATTTAATTATTATATTTATATCTTAAATTAATCACCAAAATATTTTATGAAAGAAACCATCAGCAAATTATCACTGGCATTTTTTGCAGTAGCCGTTGTTATCGCGCTTTATTCATTCAGTCCATCTTCTGCGCCGGCCGATGGTGTAGTATATGAATACAAGCAGTTTTCCACCATCGAATCGGTAGTGCCGGGCGGCCTGGGCAGGTCTCGGATACTTACTACCGATGACGGCGGGCAGACCATTGAAAAAGAACTAAAAAACTTTTACAGCATGGTAGCCATCAACTTTGGTAACATTACTAACAACGACCGCGCTATAGTAGACCGTATCAACGAATACAGCGCACAGGGCTGGGAACTGTTTACTGTATCTACGGGATCGCAGGAACAGGTATCGAGCGGCAGCAGTTCGGGCGGATTATTTATATCGCGCTACCTGTTCAGAAGGGCGAAATAGTATTAAATGATAAATGCAGGGCAATTGACCCTGCATTTATACTACAAGACCTTAGTGTTTTATCGTTTCGTAAGCATACGGCTTACACTACCGTTTATTGTTTTTACCGATACGATATAGTTGCCCGATGCCAGGCTACTCAGATCCAACAAGCTTACAGCTGTATTGGGCTGTATACGCAATACCATCTGCCCCATTGCCGACATCACAGTTATTGCATCGGCTTTCCCTGCACATTCTACATATACACTATTAGTAGCCGGATTGGGGTATAAATTGAAGCTAATATTTTGCTTTACATCGGAAACGGCTAGCATCACCCTGAGTGTATCATCGGCAATTTTTGCATTGGGCACACCGTAGCCCGTAGTATTATCGGGAAAATCGTAATTGTGTGCACTTCTCCTGATAGCCTGTATTATCTGGTAGTTGTTAGCCGTTGGGTTGGCCTGTTTAAGGCAAGCGGCAAGGCCCGCTATTTGCGGTGCCGATGAGGAGGTACCGCCATAAGAGCTAAGCAATGGCGTACCATCAGTATTCAGGCTTACTACATTAATGGTTTGTCCGGCTACATCGGGCTTTATACGGCTATCGGCGGTAGGGCCAAAAGAAGATATACCATCGTAAGTTTTATCGTTTCTTGCGCCACCTACACATAAGATACTATCCACATCGCAAGGGGTACATAGTATACCGGAATTGCCCGCTGAATTGACCAGTACCAAGCCTTTTGCCGCTGCAATGCGCGCACCGGTACTGGCAATAGTGGTTTTACCATCCATATCGGCCAGGTCGTAATCACCCTCACCTGCATCAAAATCTTTATAACTAATAGAGGCACTAATAATATCTGCTCCCTGCGCTTCGGCCCATTCTATACCTGCTACATAGCTAAATTCATCCTGGTGGGTTTCGGTAAACTGGTCATCGGTAATACCCAACAGCACATCTACCGCCGGTGCCATGCCTACATAATGATCTTTTATATTGCCCAACATATATGCTGCACAGAAAGTGCCATGCGAGTCTTTATGAAATACATCAGCGGAATTATCCCAAAAGTCGTAAGTAGCTTTAATGCCGTTGCGGGCTCGGATAGAGTCGAACCCTGTATTCTGATCCAGATAACGGAACCCGGCATCGAGGAAAGCTACAGTAATACCAGCGCCTGTATATCCTTTATCGTGCAGGTAATCGATACCGTACAGCAGGTTCTGCGGGGCGGCGTCCCCGTAGTTAATAGTACTGTTTGTCCTGTTGACCACAGGGGTATTAGCCTTGCCTGGCAGCATAGAGGAAAGCTCCTCGCCGAATTTGTTTGTAGATGAAGGTGTACCCTTCACCTCCATTACCTTTTGAATATGTGCTGAGGCCGAAGTTAGCTGTACAGGCTCCATGTCGCTTTCCACAAGTGCTGCATTCAGCCAGCGCGAAGTGCTTATTATTCTCACTTTATTATGCTCCAGGCCTGCCAGGTAGGCAGGGTTAACGGCTATATCATGCCTATCGAACCCGAGGCCGTTTTTTTGCCGCTTTTCAATGGCTAAAGGCGTAAGAGAGGTAGTAATATCAGCAGCTTTATATTGCGCATTGCCTTTATCAGCAAAGTACACAATGTATTTTTTAGCATTAACCGAAAGACTAAGGCCTATGGATAGAAGCAATAGTAGCACTTTATTCATGTCTTAAAATTACTATATGGTGACTGTAAATGGTAATTTCCGGTGGTATTATGACATATGGATTACTTACTACATTTTACCGCTACTTTTACAGGCAGAACATATACCAAATAAAATGAGCAACCAGATAACAGAATTTAACGACTACCGCGCCAGGATGAATGAAGTGATATTGGGCAAGCAGAATAAGGTAATCAACCGCTTATTTAACCTGGATACAAATACATACGCCGAAGGTGCATTGAGCACTAAAACAAAAGAAATGCTGGGCCTTGTGGCCAGCATGGTATTGCGCTGCGACGATTGTATTAAATACCACCTTGGAAAATGCCATGAGCAAGGCATAAACACTGAAGAGATGTATGAGATATTTGCTGTGGCTAATATTGTAGGCGGCACTATAGTGATACCACATACCCGCCGCGCGGCAGAATATTGGGAAGAATTACAAAACCAGTAGGGAATAGCTGACAAAAAAATAAAGCCTGCAAATGCAGGCTTTTTATTTATATTAAAATCTATAGTTATACTTTAAGCAACCAGCCATTGCTATCGGCTTTGCGGCCATAACGGATGTTATTCAATTCATCTTTTACCCAATTGGCTATTTTCCACTGGTTTACATCGGGTAAGATCATATGATTATCGTGGTAAGTAAGCTCTGATATAAAAGAAATAGAAGCTGCAGTACCTGTACCAAAAGCCTCAGTAAATTCTCCTTTTTTATACGCTTCTACCAGTTCATCTATACTTATATCCCGCTCTTCAACAGCAATACCTTTTTCACGTAGCACAGTAATAACGCTATCGCGGGTAACACCTTCCAGTATCGTATCGCCAAGTGCAGGTGTAAAAACCTTATCGCCTACTACCGCAAAGAAGTTCATAGTACCTATTTCCTGCACATTTTTATGGTTCAGGCCATCGGTCCAAAGTATCTGGTCGTAACCCATTTTACGTATTTCCTGTGTAGGATACATGCTGGAACCATAGTTGCCTGCTGCTTTCGTAAAGCCAATGCCTCCGGGGAATGCACGAACATACCTGTCTTGCACGAAGATAGATACCGGCTTAGAATAGTAAGGGCCTGCAGGGCTGGTAATGATCATGAACAGGAATTTTTCAGCAGGTTTTACGCCGTTAAATTCGTCGATAGCTATCATGAACGGACGAATGTACAGAGAAGTATTATCGCCGGTTGGTATCCAGGCTTTATCCAGCTCAACTAACTGGCGCATACCTTCTACAAACAATTCTTCCGGAACATCGGGCATAGCCATGCGGTTGGCCGAGCGGTTCATACGCTTCCAGTTGTCAACCGGACGGAAGATAACAGGATTGCCTTCCTGGTCTTTATATGCCTTTACCCCTTCAAATATTGCCTGGCCATAGTGCATAAATGTAGTAGCAGGACTTAAATGCAATTGGCTGAAAGGAACAATTTCCGGTTGTTTCCACTCGCCATCTTCATAATAGCAGGTCAACATATGGTCGGCATAAAGTTTACCAAACTGTATGTTATCAGGGTTAAGCTGATTGATCCTGCTTTTTTCTGCTTTTTTCACAACAATATCCATAGTGGAAACGCTCATAATTGCTTGATTGGGGAATCTAAAAACGATTAATTTCGCTGCAAAGAAACAAAAAATATTTTTAAGCCATTTTAAGCCCGTAAAACCTGTAATATGAGTGATTTACCAAATATTATTGACACACAGGTTATAACTAAGCAATGGGACATATTTTGGGAAGCTAACAAACTGCCTGAACCGATAGATGTATTGGTTTTAACCTTGCCATTTGAGCCGGGCAGCAAAGAAGAAACCCAATTACATAAAATGTTGCAGGCATGCCAGCTAGACCTTAGGCAGTGCTATATTTTACATATAAACAATACAGAGAAGATAGCATGGCACCAGCTAAGAGATGCTGCAAAGCCCAAAGCTGTATTAACCTTAGGGGTGCACCCACAACAATTAGGCATCAACTCGCTATTCCGCTTATATACTCCTAACAAATTTGATGAGCGTATATGGATAGTGGCACAATCGCTGGATGAGCTGGAGCAGCAACCCGAGGCTAAAAAACAGCTTTGGGTAAATGGCCTAAAGCCTGTATTTGTAGATAACAATGCCGGCATATTTTAGATCTTGCTTACAGCACATAACATATTAAAGGAATATTGGGGCTATAGTGAGTTCAGGCCGGGCCAGGAAAACATTATACAGGCCGTGCTACAAGGCAAGGATGTACTTGCACTGCTGCCAACAGGTGGCGGCAAATCTCTTTGCTACCAGGTGCCTGCACTTGTAATGGATGGACTTTGCCTGGTCATATCTCCGCTTATATCGCTAATGCAAGACCAGGTAAGGCAACTGAAAGAGCGTGATATAATGGCCGAGGCCATATATGCTGGCATGCATTATAATGATGTAAAGCGTACCCTGCAAAACATGCAGCACGGACCATATAAGTTATTGTATGTTTCGCCCGAGCGGCTGCAATCAGATATGTTTCGCGAATACCTGCCTACTCTAAATATAAGCATGGTAGCCGTTGATGAAGCCCACTGCGTATCGCAATGGGGGCATGATTTCAGGCCCGACTATTTAAAGATAGCTGAGTTGCGCAGAATATTTGATGATATACCCTTCCTGGCCCTTACAGCATCTGCCACTCAAGCTGTGCAACAGGATATTTTGCTGCAATTAAAGCTCAGGCAACCACTTCAGATAGTACAAAGCTTTGAAAGGAAAAACCTATTTTACAGGGTACAGTATAGAGAAAACAAAAATGCAGAATTGCTGCAACTTTTAGATGAAATAAAGGGTACAGTAATAGTTTATTGCCGCAGCAGAAGACAAACAGAAGTCATCACACAATACCTGCAGCAGCATAATGTACCGGCCCTAAGCTACCATGCCGGTATGAACAAAGAAAAACGAGCCGGGAACCAGAAAGAATGGACATTGGGCAGCGCTACTGTCATGGTGGCTACCACGGCTTTTGGTATGGGTATAGACAAACCAGATGTACGGCTGGTAGTGCATTACGACGCGCCCGACCACTTAGAGGGTTATTACCAGGAATCGGGCCGGGCTGGCAGAGATGGGAAAGCATCTATAGCTGCTTTACTTTATAACAGTGTAGATGTAAACAGGCTCAATGACAGTATTGAACTGAACTTTCCACCCGAAACATATTTACGCAATATTTACCAGGCGATAGTTGAATACCTGCAAATAGCTATAGGTACCCAGCCTGACAGGTATTTTGATTTCGACATCCAGGATTTTAGCTATAAGTTTAAACTGAATGCTTTACAGGCTCTGCGCGCCTTAAAGCTACTTGAGCAGGAAGGATTATGGACATTGACCGATGCAGTTTATAACCCGGCTACTGTAATGTTCACAATGGGCAGACGTGCATTGGACGAAGTGATGCAAGCGCACCCTCCACTGGCAATGCTCTGTACCACCCTGCTTCGCTTACATGGTTCTATTTTACATTCGCCCGTGGCTGTAAATACAACGCTTCTTGCAAAACACCTTAGGCTTACCAAAGAGGACATAGAACAAATGCTGCTACACCTGAATGCTATGGAGGTAATAGAATACTACCAGCCACATACGGGGCCTCAATTGTTCTTTCATCACTACCGCGTTGATAGCAGGCATCTTATTATAAATATGCAGCGGATACAAGTATTAAAGCAGCAATACAAGCAACG
Source organism: Bacteroidota bacterium (assembly GCA_023436685.1). Taxonomy (GTDB): domain Bacteria; phylum Bacteroidota; class Bacteroidia; order Chitinophagales; family Chitinophagaceae; genus Polluticoccus. Next base: position 15,855 of record JAEZIL010000003.1, read on the forward strand.
CATTGCAGGTGTACAGGAATACCTGGCTAATAATAATGTATGCAGGAACAGACTTTTGATGCGATACTTTGGTGAAACATCAGGCCAATATTGCGGCCATTGCGACATATGCAAGCAAATTGATACGTATATGCCCAATGAAGCAGACATCTTAAAACATCTTGCAGCGCAGCCAGAACGTGTACAAAATATAGCTGACAAGTATCCCGCAGCAATAAGACAGGAAGTAATTGCGTTGATACGAAGGCTAGCCGATGAGCATAAAATAAAACTGCATCCCAATGGAAGTGTATCGGTTATTTAACCAGACTGATTATTTTTGAGACTGTTACATGAGCGAAACGATAAAATTCTTAATAGTAGGCTACGGAAATATTGGCCGCAGGCATGCAGAGCATATACACCAGAACTATGCTACCGAACTGGTAGGTGTATGCGACATACGCCCGGAGCTAAAGACTAAACTAGCGGATGATATTCCCTTCTTTACCGATATAGATACAATGCTGGCTCAAGTACAGGCTGATGTACTATGTGTATGCACACCCAACTATCTGCATGAGCAGCATACTATTATTGGGTTGAAAGCAGGGCTGCACACAGTGGTAGAAAAACCAATGGCCATGAGTGTGGCAGAATGCGACCGGATGATAGCTGCTGCTGAACAAACAGGTAAAACTATATTCGCCGTAAAGCAAAACCGCTACAACCCACCTGTGCAGGCCGTGAAAAAGCTAATAGGTGATAATGCATTGGGTAAGCCGTATTTATTGCAGGTCAATTGTTTCTGGAACAGGGGTGATGCTTATTATGCGGAAAGCGATTGGAGAGGTAAAAAACTGAAAGATGGTGGTTGCCTGTTTACCCAGTTCAGTCATTTTATAGATATACTCTATTATCTGAACGGTAAGGTAAAAGATGTAGATGGCTGGATACATAACTTTGCGCATTTACATAATACTGAAGTGGAAGACACGGGAAGTTTTGTGCTAAAAGCCGAAAACGGCAGTATTATCAACTTTAATTTTACTACCTGCGCCTACGAGCGTAATATGGAAGGATCGATAACCATATTTGCCGAAAAAGGTACAGTAAAAATTGGAGGACAATACCTAAACACTATTGAATACCAAAAACTGGAAAAAGGCACATTGCCGGAGATAAATATAGCCGCAAAAGCAAACGATTATGGCTTGTACCAGGGATCGATGAGCAACCATGACAAAGTGATACAGAATGTAGTAGATGTAATAAAACATGGCCACCCGGTGATGACAAGTGCATCAGAGGGACGTGAAGTAGTTCACATGATAGAACAAATGTACCGTGGGGCGGTAAAAGTTAGTTAATGCTTCTTGCTTGCTTGCCTAACCTTTACTTCAAATACACTTTTTAAGATCTTCATCAACAGTGTTTGAAACACCATTTTAACAGAGTGTGGTTTGATTTGTACAGATTTCATAACGCAAATGTTCACAAGGTTAACAATGAGTAGCAGTTGAAGAGCAACCGCTTTCAAATGGTTGGGCACTTGGCTTACAACAAGAAACGTGCCACACCTCGTTTATATGAAAATGAGTTGGAACAAAATTTATACGTTTCCTTTTTTGAAATCTCATTATCATGGATATAAAACACAACGATTCAACAATAAACCGGCCTTGGGGCGAGCGTCCTATTGACGCCCCGGTAATTCCTATAGATATACCATCATACATACAACAGTTGATGCTTGAAGAATCGTGGCAAAAAAACGAACGCAACGCCATTACCTTATTTAAGACAGAGAATATTACGCTAACGCTGGCAGCTTTTCATAAAGATGCTGAATTAAAACCCGGCAATACTTACGGTTCGGGCTTAATTATGTTGCAGGTAATTGATGGGCAAATGATGGTGAAAACCGGCATGGACACTCTTGAGATAAATAAAGGACAAATGGTAACCATACATGAGCAAATACCCTATTCAGCAACCGCAGGTGCCGAAACGGTATGCTTGCTCACTGTGTTACATACACAAAAATAACTACTACCTTCGCGCAACATTATGGTTGAAGTAGGTAAATACAATACGCTTAAAATAGTTAAATCTGTTGATTTTGGGTTATACCTGGATGGTGCTGAGGATGGTGAGATACTATTGCCCAAACGATTTGTGCCCAAAGGCGCAAAGGAAGGAGACGAACTGGAAGTATTTATATACCATGACTCTGAAAACAGGTTGATTGCCACTACCCAGAAAGCTAAGGCACAGGTAGGTGAAATAGCTATGCTAACTGCTGTAAGTACCAATAAGCAAGGTGCTTTTTTGGACTGGGGACTGATGAAAGATGTATTTCTTCCTTTATCGCAACAGGAATCAAGGATATTTGAAGGAGGTGAATACCTTGTGATGCTATACCTTGATGAACGCACTGGTAGAGTGACGGCTACAGAACGACTTAATAAGTTTTTGAGCAACGATGAGCTTACCGTGAAAGAGCTGGATCCGGTTGACCTGGTAGTTTGGCGCAATTCAGATATAGGCTACAATGTTATTATCAATAACAAGCATACAGGCCTGTTACATTACAACGATGTATTCAAGCAGTTAGAAGTAGGCGATAAAGAAAAAGGCTTTATTAAAACCATTCGCGAAGATGGCAAGATAGACGTGGCGCTTGGTGAGCGTGGCTACAAGCGTGTAGAAAGCGAAACGGATGTAGTACTGCGCCTGCTGAAAGAAAATGATGGCTACCTGCCCTATCATGATAAATCGAACCCCGATGAGATCTATGATTTCTTTGGCATGAGCAAGAAGACCTTTAAAATGATAACAGGTGCATTGTATAAACAACGCAAAATAAAATTCACCCAAACAGGTATACAACTGATAGAAGAATAAAGGAGGCCTATAAAGCCTCCTTAATTTTTGCCATCAGGTATTCTTCTGCCAGCTGAGCTATAGATTTTTTCTTTTTCTGTTGCTTTTTATAATACATCCAGGCGAGGCCTGCTGCAGCAACTCCTGCACCTATTGCTAGTATCAACAAAGTGTTATCTCTCGGTTTCGGTGGCAGGTACACTACACCTGTTGCATTGGCCACAGCAGGATCGTTTACATAGCGGCCACGTGCCGGTATAGCCATTTTATCAAAATGAACTGCGAGGTTATTAAGGGCTATCTGCATATCAGCACCACTCATTGGTTTGCCATGGCCTGTAGCCACCACACGCGGATTGAGGGCTGCAAGATTTTTTACAGAAACACCAGCGGCTTCCCAATCGTAGGTGAAGTATTTAGGCGGCCCAGATATTTTCTTGATCTGTAGCATGACAGACATTACCGATTCCTGCTTTGTGGTTACAAAAGCATCTCCGGCAATCAACACTTTATCTCTTTCCCTGAAATAACTAACATGTCCGGGGGCATGCCCCGGTGTATTGATATAACGCCAGCCTGAAAGATAAGGCACGCTGCCATCAGGCGGCAGAATATGCAGGCGTGATTCTACATCTATTGGTGTTTTGGGGTATAAAGTAGAAAACTTAGCCATTAAACCACCGCCTACTTTGGGATCGGCAGGCGGATAAGATGAACGTCCGCTCAAATAAGGCAATTCAAGATAGTGGCAGTAAATATTTACATCCCATTCATCGGCAAGTTTTTTCAATGACCCAACATGATCGAAGTGGCCATGAGTTAAGAGGATAGCTGCAGGCTTACTATTTTCGCCAAATAAGCTAGCCACTACCTTCTTTATTTTAGCTGCCGAAGATTTTAGACCCGCATCTATCAGCACCCATTCCCTGGTTTCGGGATTTTGAACAATATACATGTTCACGAAAACATCTTTCGTTCCCCATATATGGGGTGCTACATCGAAATATAGTGTATGAATTTCTTTGCTTTGAGATAGCTGCTCCTTCATAAGTAGTTGATTATATTTTTCTTAACCAATAATGCCAGAAAATGGCTACTTACGAACCCAACAAAAACATGCCAGCTTATTACATGCCTCTTTTATAGCCTTTAGTATTTATTTTATAGTTAGCCCTGGTGTTTACACTGTTCACGGCAACTGAGGCCTGAAGCTCATCATTCTCGTAAAATTTTCCTTCCATCATCATACCACCCAACGAAGAAGCTTTATTGAAATATTCGGCAAATGGATTGCTACGTCCTTCATTTTTACCAAAATCAAACTTCACTTTATCAGTCACATATATTTCGTAGCGGCCATTGCGTTCGGAATAGGTGCATATATATTCTTCACAAACATACCCCGCAATGGTTTTGATCTTCCCTGTTTTTTTGCAGTCAACATCAGGTTGTTCACCTTTGGGCATGTAGTTGTTAGTAGCCATAAATGCATTGATATTTATAGCCATTGCAGTTTTATGCTTTTCGTTGAGCATTACAATATTATCATTGCCCTGGTCAACCACCATCAGCATACTGCCTGCCTTATCATCATTCATTTTGGTAGCAAAAAGTTGTTTCTCGTTGTTGATGAGTATAGTTGTTTGGGTAGGCTTATGGGCTTTGCCTTTTTCATAGTTTATCATTGTCATATCAACCAACACAGGAAACGTATATTCATTCTGCACAGTAGTGCTCATGCCCGCAAGCAATTCATTTATCTTTTCCATGTCTTGCTTTTCCTGTGCCAAACATATAATGTTGCCTAGGAGTGCAAAAATGAATAGTAGCTTTTTCATGAGGTTTGGATATTTACATTAAAAATACCGCTAATTCCTTTTACCCGGCAAACCTGTTTTTTAACATCGCTATATCAGATATCCTGCCTATATTCATTGGCATAAAATTGCTGGTACTATATCCATGAGTTGGAAGCAGGTAAAATGGCGCCTCCGCTATTACTTACAATATTTTCCCTTTACTGTTAATACCCTGATATGTGGCGTGGCTGCTTACATAGCCTACAAGCTATTGTATACACCACAAACAAAAGACGATATCTCTGCCTTCAGACCGTTTATAGTGCTGATGGGCAAAATGGTGTTTTGGTTTTCTATTGCCATAATTGGCCTATCCATTATTAGTACAATAGCCAGCTGGCTATACTATTTGTGGTTACGAAAGCAAAAACGGTATGAACTCCAGGTAGCATTTACTACCGATACTTTGCGCAATGGTAAAAAACGTTTGTATATGGATGCCCAGCTGGAAGGTGTGCGCAGGCCTGTGTTGGGGTTTGTGAAGGGAAGATTGTTTTATGACGATTACGAGATGACCGATAAGTTCAGCCTGCTATCTAATAAAAGAAAAGAGCGCAGCTGGTGGCGTGCAGCTATTACAGGACGCAGCAGGCTCAACTTGCCCGATATAAAAGAGTATGAACTTCGAGGCGGCTTTGTATACTTTGAGGATATGCTACACTTGTTTTCACTATCAGTAGCACAACCGGTTGCAGGGCAATTTTACCAACCACCATTGCTTGCTGAAGAAGACGAGCGCGATGTGTTTCCTAAAAAAACGGAAACTATGGACATACGTATTGAACAACTGCGTCGTGTTGAGGGCGAATATCATAATTATAAGGACTTTGAAAGTGGCGATGATGTTCGCCGTATTGTATGGAAAGTTTACGCTAAGAATAGAGACCTGGTGGTGCGTATACCGGAGATGTTTGAACCCTACGCATCGCATATGTATTTCTATGCAAGCTTCCATGCAGGGGTTAAAGGGCAATGGTTGAATGAAGGCTATTTTAAAGAAATGCTGAACTATTATAAAAATGGCATATGGACCATTTATGATACTCTTGCTAAAAAAGAATGGCAATTACGCTATATACCCGATCAATCATTTACTATTCCAGAACATTTGAGTGATACCGATAAGGCAGCTAGAATTATAAGCAATAGTGAATGGCACAAAGATGGCTCATTGCATCAATACTTCAATGCACGCACAGGAACAGTATTATGTATATCATCGCTGACAGACCCCGATGAGTTACAAAATATATTAGATCTGTGCGATGGCTCAACAGTAATTTATTT
>JAEZIL010000045.1 GCA_023436685.1 Bacteroidota bacterium
GTTAACGCCAGTAGCAATAGCCCTCTGTGCGTTGGGGATAAACTTACATTAACATCCACAGCCGACCAAGGCAGTACTTACATATGGCAGGGGCCTTCCGGCTTTTCTTCCACCTTACAGAACCCTGTGATAAATCCAATGACAGAAGAATATGGCGGTTTGTTTATTGTTAAGGCAAATTTATTTGGTTGCATTGCTCAGGACACGGTGAAAGTAACCATTAAGCCTACACCGGATGTAACCAATGCTACAAACAATGGTCCCATATGCGAAGGGGAAGCACTTACCATTTCTGCAAAGACTAGCTATGCGGATGCTACCCTGACATGGGAAGGCCCTTCAATAGAGAAACAAGAAGGTAGAAGCATTACAATAAGCCCCGCTAAGGCACAAAACAAAGGCATTTATAAGGTGTTCTCTACGTTAAACGGATGTACTTCCGATCCGCTTGAAACATTTGCTTTGGTAAAACCATTGCCTGAAAAACCATCAGTACAAGCTAATAGCCCCATACGCGTAGGAGATGAAATTAAACTAAAAGGCAGCAGTACTACCACCGGCGTAAGCTATTTATGGGTAGGCCCTGATGGCTTTACAGCCACCTCAGGTGATACATCGGCGGGCCCTGCATATAACAGGGATAGTAATACATATACCCTTACTGCAACACTCGACGGTTGCAGCACTACAAATAGTGTTTCGATAGAGGTGATTGCAGAACAATTGCAATTGATATACCCTAACCCTACTGATGGCGTACTAAATATTAAGTTGAACCTTGACAAAAATGACACTAAGAAAGTGCCAATATCAATTATTAACCATGCAGGGCAAGTAGTGCAACGCGAAGAAGGTGAAGCAATATATGGCGCAATGAATAAAACAATAATCATTCGTGACGGACTAATACCCGGCGTATATCTGTTGCGTATGGAAACGGATAAAAAGAAAACCACTGATATCAAGTTCTTTTATCGTAAATAGTTTTCTACTAATAAAACAGAAAGGGCGCTACTAGGGCGCCCTTTCTGTTTTATATAAAAGTCACTTATACTTGTTTCAATTCGCTAACCAGGTCTTGAAGCACTTTCTTAGCGTCGCCAAACAACATAGAAGTTTTAGGCTTGAAGAAGAGTTCATTTTCAATACCTGCATAGCCCGGTTTCATACTTCTTTTATTCACTATTACATGTTCAGCTTTCTCTACCTCCAATATAGGCATACCGTATATAGGGCTTGAAGGATCTTCTTTAGCCGCAGGGTTCACTACATCATTAGCGCCCAATATTAATACTACACTTGTTGTACCCATCTGGTCGTTAGCATCTTCCATTTCCATCAGTTTTTCATATGACACATCAGCTTCAGCCAATAATACATTCATATGCCCAGGCATACGTCCGGCAACAGGGTGTATACCATAATACACCTCTACGCCCTTATCCTGCAATATTTTTTCCAGCTCATGGCAGGCATGCTGGGCCTGGGCTACAGCCAACCCATATCCGGGTATTATCATCACTTTTTGTGCATAAGCCATTAGCACAGCCGTATCGTTCAAGGATATTTCTTTATAATTACCCTGCTCTTTAGTACCGCCACCACCTGTTGCTGCACCACCCCCAAACGAACCTATCAATACGTTCTTTAACGATCGGTTCATAGCCTTACACATCAATATTGTAAGTATAGTGCCTGCTGAGCCCACCAGGATACCACCGGTAAGCATTACCGGGTTGTTGTATAAAAAGCCGCCAAAGGCTGCTGCTACACCGGTAAAGGAATTAAGCAACGATATAACCACAGGCATATCGGCCCCGCCAATAGGTAGCACAAAAAACACACCGTAAAAAAGCGATAGAGCTAACACTGTGTAAAAGAGTGACACCGTACTTACAGGACGGGCAAACATAATGTAGCAAGTAATACCGGCTATAACAGCCAATACCAGCAGATTAACAATATGCTGGCCATTAAATGAGAAATCTTTGATCTTGCCATTTAGCTTACCCCAGGCAATGATACTACCTGCAAACGATACGCTGCCTATGATCATACCTAAGATAATAGTAATAAGCAGTGGGCCGGGTAGTTGGCTAAATACAGCCCTCCCGGCTTCTTCATAAAGCTCGGGCGATAAGTAAGAAGTATGATGCCTGAATTCAATAACAGATATAAGCATGGCACAGGCTCCACCCATACCATTGAACATACTTACCATTTCGGGCATGGCAGTCATTTGTACTCTTTTAGCTGCCAGGGTACCTACTAGCGTACCTACCAGCAAGCCACCAAATATCCACCCGTAATTATGTAGTGGCGAACCATCTTCAGTACGATACAGGAATATAGTAGCCACTATAGCAATAGCCATACCCACGGCCGCTACAAGGTTGCCCTTTCGCGCAGTATCCGGATGAGACAACATTTTTAGCCCCACTATGAAGGTTACAGAACCAATGAGGTAGCTAAGCAATAATATGGTTTGTTCCATAATTGATTTAAAAGCTGTGAATAGAATTTAATTAATGTGCAGTCCTACCCTCTCTTCTTTTTCTTGCTGAACATTTCCAGCATCCTGTCAGTAACAACAAAGCCACCCACTACATTCAGCGTTCCCAGTACAACGGCCAGGAAGCCCAATACAAGCGCCAGGTAGTCATCTTGCGGGGCTTCACCCATCACAATTATGGCCCCTATTATCACTACCCCATGTATAGCATTGGCTCCACTCATCAGTGGCGTATGCAGTACGGAGGGTACGCGCGAAATAACTTCGATACCCAGGAATATTGACAATATAACAATGGTCAGAAGCCTGTAAGTGGCTTCGTTTGAAAATAGTTCTGCTATATATCCCATATTGTAAGTTTATGCTTGTGAAGTATGTGGTAAAAGCGCCAGTACTCTTTCATTAACTATTTTGCCATTGTAAGCAATACAAGTGCCCTGCACCAATTCATCTGAAAAGTTTAAATTCAGATTGCCATCTTTATCAATTATCAGCTTCAGAAAGTTTAGTACATTTTTACTGTACATCTTACTGGCATCGGCAGGCATTGTGGCCGCCAGAGCCGAATTACCAATTATCGCTACCCCACTATGGTGCACTGTTACTGCATCTCTTGTCAGTTCGGTATTGCCACCTGTTACAGATGCCAGGTCTATAATAACAGAACCCGGCCTCATATCTTCTATCATCTGCTGAGTGATGAGTATAGGCGCCTTCTTCCCGGGTATTTGGGCGGTGGTGATTATAATATCGGCTTTTCTTGCATGCTCGTGTATTTTTTCCTTTTGTTTGCGCTGAAAGTCTTCACTTTGCTCCACAGCATATCCACCTGCCTTCGAAGCGTCTGCCGCACCTTCCACTTCTACAAACTTAGCACCCAGGCTCATTACTTCTTCTTTCACAGCGGGACGGGTATCAAATACCTCTACAACTGCGCCCAGCCTGCGTGCAGTAGCAATTGCCTGCAGGCCTGCAACACCCGCGCCCAGTATCAACACCTTAGCAGGAGCTATACTACCTGCTGCTGTCATAAACATTGGAAAGTAGCGGCTATACTCATATGCGGCTAGTAGTACCGCCTTATAACCTGCTATATTGGCCTGCGAGCTTAGTACATCCATTGCCTGGGCACGCGTGGTGCGTGGTATGGTATCTAAACTAAAAACCGACAAGCCATTGTCTGCCCATTTCTGTATAGTGCCGGTATTGAACAGCGGTTGGTAAACACCCAATATGGCGGTACCGGTTCTTATTTCATCGGGTACACTATTGGCATGAATAGTAAGAATAAGCTCTGCCCCCGCAGCTATTGAATTACGCTCTTTTACAATAGCACCCACATCGGTAAATGCCTTATCATAATGAAAAGCCTTATCTCCCGCCCCGGCTTCTATCCAAACTGTAACATTCATTTTTACTAAGGCCGCTACAACTTCGGGAACTAGGGAAACTCTAGTTTCCGGCGCCTGCTCTTTCAATACACCAATGACCATAGAAATCAGGATTCGTTTATAATTAATGAAAAATAAATGTTTTCAGGCGAAAGTCAAAATAACCAAATGGCAAATGGACTTCTCTATACAGCGTATCTTTGCCACCTTATGCATTATGTATCGGCTGAAAGTATCAGTAAATCGTTCGGGATAAAGCCACTATTCGAAAAAATATCTTTCCATATAAGTGAAGGCGATAAAATTGCCCTGGTTGCCAAAAACGGCAGCGGGAAATCTACTTTGCTCAGAATATTGGCAGGCCAGGATCAAGCCGATGAAGGTACTGTGTGGATACACAAAGATGTTACTGTAGCCTTGTTTGAACAAGACCCTAAATTCAACGAAGCACTTTCTGTTATTGATAATATCTTCCATTACAAACATCCTGTGGCAGAGGCGTTGCGCAACTATGAATTGCTGCTGGATACTGAAAACCCGGATAGTGTAGACCCTATGGCACTGGCTGAAGCC
>JAEZIL010000091.1 GCA_023436685.1 Bacteroidota bacterium
GTATAGGGTGTACTGGTAAAGTTCAAGGCATCGTAAATGCTGCTTGTTTTCACTACTACGGTGTAGGGCACATTATTATCGGTAATAGTGATATCTCCACGCATTTTAGTAGACGGATTAAACGTGACACCTGAAAATGTTGCATCTCCCAGTATTGCGTTCATTTCAAGCGGGGTATTTTCCTTGGTAGAAGTAATGAATATATACTTATCTACCGCCTTGTCTATTTCTTCATCTATTTTTTTGCACCCAAACAATGCGACGGTAAGGAGCGCCAGTAGTGGAATAATTCGTTTCATAATTTTCTTTTTAGGAGTAGCTTGGTTATTTGGGACAAAGGTCAACTCTGCGTAAAAGCCTTGCAATACCCACATGTGGGTAATTTTTTTATTGAATAAAAAGCGAATGCTTGTACTTGAGGCAGGTATTTATTTCTTTTGCTATACAGACTGGCCATTATGACATTACAGCAACGGATGGAAGAAAAGATAGCTTGCTTCAAAGATTTTTTTGAGGAGCTACCAGCAGTGGTAATTATACATTATGCAAGCAGCCAGCAAGTTGCATACATGTCGCAAAGGGGGTTGAATATACTAGGTGTTACATTGGAGCAGCTATTGGAGGCTGCTGCTGATTACGACAATACGTTTTTTAAACCTGAAGAGTCAGGCGAGTATTATCCAAAATTATTTGAAAAGCTGTATGCTTTTGGCGACGATGAGCAGCTTACCTATTTTCAGCATGTATGGTCGGCAAAGGAAGTGAGGTGGAAGTTATACCTTACTGCCAGCAAGGTTTTTATGAGAAACGATGAAGGCGCTGCTGCATTGATCCTTACCACCTCAACGCCTGTTGATGAAAAACACACCATGTATAGCAGGGTAGAGCGGCTACTGGAAGAGAATGCCTTTCTGCGTAGCAATAAAGACCTGTTTGCTTCCCTTACGCGCCGCGAAAAGGAGATCATTAAGTTGATTGCTATTGGTAAAAACAGCACTGAGATAGCTGCGGAATTCAACCTGTCGGAAGAAACCATTAAAACACACCGCCGCAATATTAAACGCAAACTGAATGCGGAAAGCAACTATGATATAGTGCGCTTTGCGCAGGCTTTCGATCTGTTATAATACAGCAATAATAATATTGATAAATTGCGGTATGGAGTACTTGATTGAATACATTTTGCAGTTTGGCTACATTAATGAACATCAAGGTGAACTTATTAAAAGTAAAGGACAGGAAGTATTCCTGAGGAAGGGGGCCTATTTTTCTGAAGCAGGAAAGATACCCAGGCAAGTAGGATTTATAGTATCGGGTGTAATCCGTGGCTGTTATTACGGTAATCTGGGCGAAGAAATAACACGTTGTTTCATTAGTGAAAAAAGCCTGGTATGTGATTATATTAATTTTGAAGCGAATGCAACATCTACAGAATATCTTCAGGCAATAACCAACTGCCATCTGATAGTATTTTCTAAGCAAGACTGGAATGAGCTCTCGCATATTGTTGCAGGATGGGACAACATTAAGAATAAAATGGTGCAAATATGTATGTATCAAAAATCAAGAAAAGCTCCCGTTATCTCAGAAGATGCTACTACACGCTATCTTGCATTTATTGAGCATTATCCTTCATTAGCTAATCGCATCCCATTATCCTACATTGCTTCTTACCTTGGCATAACACAACAATCGTTGAGTAGGATAAGGCGAAGCATCCGGTAGGTTTTTTACCATATGGTAAACTATCCTTTCTTACTGTACCAGAATTTCGCATTGACAATTTTTTAAAATTAACAATGATGAAAAAGGTATTAATAACAGGAGCCAATAAAGGAATTGGCTTTGAAACTGCCAGGCAACTTTTGCAACAGGGCTGTTACGTTTTCATGGGCTGCCGCGACCTGGAAAAAGGTATGGCGGCACTAAAGGCACTCAACGCAGAGGGATTTACCGATGCGGAAATCATACAACTGGATGTGTCGGATTACCGGTCTGTAACATCTGCATTTGAGACTGTCCGTAATAAAACTGAAGTTTTGGATATACTCATCAACAATGCCGGTATAAATGGCGGAAGTACGCCTTATACGGTGCTGGAAGCGAAACCCGAAGAATACCTGAATGCGTTCCAAACAAATGTGATTGGCACTGCTAATGCTACACAAGCCTTTATTGATTTATTGCGGAAGGCTCCCGAACCACGAATCGTAAATGTGAGTACAAGTGTTGGTTCTCTTTCATTGCAAAGCGATCCCGAATGGCCAGCATACAATTATGCCAAATACGGTGTGTATGCCATATCGAAAGCAGCTTTGAATATGTATACGATACAATTAGCTTACGAGTTGCGGGATACAAATTTTAAGGTAAATGCAGTTTGCCCGGGTTTAACAAAAACCGATTTTACGTTTTTTAATGGCGGTGAAGTAAATGTAGCCGCCAGTAGGATTATTAAATATGCCTTGATTGATGAAAACGGGCCAACGGGAAAGTTATTTAGTGAGGAAACGAATCCCGAAACCAGCGAAATTCCATGGTAAGAACAATGTGAATTTTGCAAAAAAAGAAAGTGCCGAATATTCGGCACTTTCTTTTAAAAGTTGTGGTCCCACTAGGACTTGAACCTAGGACCCCCTGATTATGAGTCAGGTGCTCTAACCAACTGAGCTATAGGACCCTTGGCTTGATTGCCAA
>JAEZIL010000094.1 GCA_023436685.1 Bacteroidota bacterium
CGGTCTTCCATTCCTGTCTGCCATGATACAACAAAATAAACTCGTTCTCCTTCCTCAGTCTATCTATCTCGCTTCGCCAATGCACATCTGCATGCTGCCCATTCATCAGTTCCTCATATTCTCTATAATAGATGAACGGTAATGCAACATTCTGGTATTTACCCTTGTATGGTATAGCCTGCATCATTTCATCATATCCGCCGCTACGGCTTTCTTCCAATATGTATTTTGAATGTATAATAGCACCTCGCAAGTATTTAGCTACTGTGCCCTCTTTCATTTGCTTTAGCAATGTCCACCGGTTGGATCTTAGCAACGCACCCATCCGGTTCTTCAACGTATACTCTTCAGCAAACTGCGCATATTTGTATACGTCCGATCCGTATGGATAATATACATCCAGTGTAAAGCCCGCTTTATATGCAACAGCGGCCTCATCGCTTTGGCCAATGTAAAAATCGAATCCTGTAAGCTGCTCCTTGACTTCTTCAACATCTACCCAATGGAAACCTTTATTGAGCCATTTTACTGAATGACAATACTTCAGTATTTCAAGGGAATATGTATCGGCCTTAGGTTGAAAGTGATCATTTTCAGGACGATGAAACAAATGCGCATCGTAGCCAAGATCGCGCAAGTGCCGCATTAGTGCAAAGAGGTTATTATTAACATTGCCTATAAGGGCAATTCTTTTTTTGATCATATCCTGAACAGGAAATTAAATATAGAACGTGAACGGGGGTATAATGCGCCAATGAATGCTGACAATCTTCTTAATTCTTCCTGAAAGAAAATGCTCATCAATATATAATAAGCAATACCAATCGCCAAGCCGGTAATGATTATAGAAACTATAGGTGCAGCGACACTATACAACTGTGAATACTGTACAGCCATATATATCACGGCCGATATAATAACGGTAATAACATAATACGGTGCCAGGTTCTTATACCATTGTACAAATGGCTGATGCATAGCACACATCATTTGCCATATATTGATGTTTACAAAAGCAGATTTTACAATGACTACACCGGCTGCAAGGCCAACCACACCAAACATAGAACCTAAGTAAGATGCCAGCAAATGAAAAGGTGTGTAGACCAGTGTTACCTTAAAACTTTCTTTGTTGAGGTGGAACGCATTCATTACACTGCCGTAAGAGCTGGTTACCGATCGGTAAATGGCATACAACAACAACACCTGCATAGGCAGCACAGCATCTATCCATTGGGGGCCATAAATAAACAATATCAGGGGTTTTGCTGCAACGAATAAAAAACCGAATACCGGGAACAGCAGGAACGAGAACAGTTTCAGAAAATTGGAATAGTGCGTATAGAAACGTTCTTTATCATTTACATATTTCGGCAAGACCGATGCCAGTATATTGTTCGATACCATTATGAGTTGTGATGTGATGATATCGGCCAGCTGCTGCGCAATATTGTAAATACCTAAAGTAGAAAGTCCAAATACTTTACTCAATATTATCTTATCGCCTTGCTCGGCTACACGCGATAGTATGCCCGAGCCAATAAGGTGCCTGGTAAAATGATATATCTCCTTCCAGCGGTGCGTATACATTTTAAACCCAATCGGCATCTTCGCCACGCGGTACAACAGTACAGTTTGTATTGGTTGTATAATAAGAGTTGGTATCAATAAACTATATACACCAAACCCTGCCAGAGCTGCAGCTACTTTACCTATTGCTAGCAGCAAAATGAAAGGTGCTTGTATTCTAACCTGTACATCAAATTGCAAGTTCCTGTTCAGCCATGTTTTAGGTATACTTTGCAATTGTGAGAAAAAAAATATTCCTAATGAGAAACCGCAAAGGTTCAGTATGCGTGCATCCTTTTGAAAATCGCTCCAAAACGGAACGGCTAGCAAAAACAGCAGAATGATGGCAATGGTTATAACTATATTGAACCAAAAGGCCGACTTGAATATTTCTTCAGTGTCATCTTTACGGTAAGCTACCAGAAATTCTGAAAGTCCCGTTGTGCCAAAAATCGCTATGATTGATAGAAGTACTTCAGTAATGCTCACCAGTCCGAAGTCGTAGGGAGTAAGTTTGCGTGCCAGCACTATCATGGCAAGTATACCTACTACACGCTCCAGCATATTGCGGTAGAACAAACTGAGAAAACCCTTACCTGCTTTTTTAGCTATACTCATTCTTATATGCCCGGGATGGCATACCTACTTAAAGGTTGGCGAGCTTACTCACCGCACCGTTATCTATTTTATAACGTTCACCACTCTCTTCGCATATAGCTTCGTTATTGCTATCGAAGTGAAGCTTGTGGCCATATTCACTCATCCAGCCGGTTTGTTTGGCAGGGTTGCCCACCAGCAATGCATATGCCGGTACTGCTTTAGTTACTACAGCCCCTGCACCTATAAATGCAAAAGCACCTATATCATTGCCGCAAACTATTGTTGCATTGGCGCCAATAGTAGCACCTTTACCAATATGTGTTTTAGTGTATTGCCCCCGCCTGTTTACAGCGCTGCGGGGATTCATCACATTGGTAAATACGCAAGATGGCCCTAAGAAAACATCATCGTCACAGGTAACACCTGCGTATATCGAAACATTATTCTGCACTTTCACATTCCTGCCCAGCACTACGCCCGATGCTATAAAAACGTTCTGCCCAATATTGCAATCATCGCCAACGATACAGCCAGACATGACATGGGAATAATGCCATATTTTGACATTATTCCCAATGCTGTTGTCCTCTCCAATTATCGCTGTAGGATGCGCGAAATATTTCATTAATTATAAACGGCTATGCACTGCTTTTTTATCCAGGCAGCCTTTTACATCGTAGATAATACCGCCATCTTTCAGACTATTGTTCCAGTTTTTATCTACAAACTCGTTGTGCGCTACTGCCAGTACAATCGCATCAAATTTTTCCGATGGCAATTCTTTTGTGGTAGTTACTCCATATTCGTGCATAACTTCTTTCTCATCAGCCCAAGGATCGTGAATGGTCAGATCCATTTCGTAAGACTTCAGTTCATTCACTATATCTACAACGCGTGTGTTACGAACATCGGGACAGTTTTCTTTGAAGGTGATGCCCAATAGCAGCACTTTCGAGTTTTTCACGGGTTTATCCTCTTTTATCATCGCCTTTACCACTTCGTTGGCAATATAGCTACCCATGCTATCATTCAGCCTGCGGCCTGCAAGGATTATCTCCGGGTGATAGCCTACTTCCTGGGCCTTTTGCGCCAGGTAATAAGGGTCAACACCTATACAGTGGCCACCAACCAGCCCTGGTTTAAATGGCAGGAAGTTCCATTTGGTAGCAGAAGCAGCCAATACATCGTGTGTATCTATGCCCATGCGGTTAAATATTTTAGCCAATTCATTTACAAAGGCAATATTGATATCACGCTGCGCATTCTCAATAACTTTTGCAGCTTCGGCTACTTTTATACTCGACGCCTTATGCGTACCTGCAACTATGATGCTGCGGTACAGGCTATCTACTACTTCAGCTATCTCGTCGTTAGAGCCTGATGTTACTTTCTTGATCTTTGTAACTGTGTGTTGTTTATCGCCCGGGTTTATACGTTCAGGAGAATACCCGCAGAAGAAATCAACATTGAATTTCAGGCCCGATACTTTTTCCAGTACAGGTACACATTCGTCTTCTGTTACACCGGGGTATACTGTTGATTCGTAAATAACGATATCGCCTTTCTTCAATACCTTACCAACTGTCTCGCTCGATTTGTACAGGGGCGTCAGGTCAGGGCGGTTATATTTGTCAACAGGTGTTGGTACCGTTACAATGTAAATATTGCAACCTGCAATATTTTCCAGTATGTTGGTGCAATGCAGGCCCTTATCAGTAGGCACTGTTTCAGAAATAACTTCTTTTAGTGAAGGTGAGTCTACTTCAAGTGTAAAGTCATTCCCGGCCTGTAGCTCTTGTATTCTTTTCGCATTAATGTCGAAACCGATAACGGGGAATTTTTTTGCAAACTCTACTGCCAGGGGAAGGCCTACATAGCCTAAGCC
>JAEZIL010000135.1 GCA_023436685.1 Bacteroidota bacterium
ATGTTCTGGTTGTTGTACTGTTGAGTGGCCATATTGAACTCCTGTTCTACTGTCTGGAATTCGCTTTCGGCCTTTTGTATGTCTTTTTGCAATTCCTGTAGCTGCTCGTTCACTGCTTCCAGTTCACTGCGTGTATCGGCTATGCTTTCCTGTGTATCGGCCAATTGGTCTTGCAGGTCTTGCAAGCGTTGTTCGCCGGTAGTGTTCAGGTGTTCGAAGTTCTCGATACGGTTGCCCAGGTTCACAATATGGTTTTGCAAACGGTTGATCTCCTGGCGTGTTTGCTCAATAGCTTTGTCATTCAGCTCCTGGTTGAAACCTGTTATCAATGTTTGGGTATCGCTGATGTGTTGTTTCAAGCTTGTAGTGCTGGCTGTCAGCTCTTCTATCTCTTTAGCCAGGCGCTCCAGGTTCTTAGCACGGCCTATCTTATTGCCCTCAAACAAACCGATAGAACCACCACCCAATGTGTATTTACCGCGCACCATCTTACCACTCTTCTCAACTATCACATTGCCATTCTGCATAGCTTGTTCGGTAAGCGGCGCTTCGTTGTCTGCTATGTACACGTGACCCAGCAGGTGTTGCGCCAGTGGCATGTATTGCTCATCAACATTGATCACGCTCAAGGCAGGTATTAACCCATCGGGTGCAGTGTGTGTTGCAGCGGCACTACCTTTGAACTGATCGAGTATGAAGAAGTTGGCTTTACCTTTCTTATTGCTTTCCAGCAGGTGAACGCCTTTGGCTGCTTCTTCTATATTGTTAACCAGGTAGTAGTTCAGGTAGTTGTCCAGCAAGTTCTCCAGTGCTGTACGGTATTCGTTCTGCACTACAAACACATCTGACAACAGTGTTTGTTCGCTACTCCAATCTTTATTCTTCTTTAAGAACTTGATACTATCAGGATAACCCTCCAGGCTTTCCACCAGCGATTTCAGCAGGTCGTGCTCATTACGGCGCGAATCCAGCTTACGGTTCTCATCTACCAGTTGCGCGCGCAGCGTTTCCACTTGCTCCTGGCTTTGCAGTATCTTGCTCTTTACCTCTTCGTGCTTGGTGATGAGGTCTTGCAGTTGGTCGTTCTTCTCTTGCAGCTGTTGTTCTGCATCAGTACGCTCGCCACCCAGCTGTGTTATCTGGCTGCTGCGCTGGGCCTTCTCTTCCTGCACCTGCTGCATACTGCGTTGCAGGTTCATTACCGATGTATCTGCCACGGCCACTTTCTTCTCTGCATCAAACTGGCTGCGTTGTTTCTGCTGGTATTCACCACGCAGTTGCTCCATTGCCTTCTTCTTATCATCGAACGCTTCGCGCTTCTCATCCACCATTCCACGCAAGGTTTCCAATTGCTCGCGCAGGTCTTCCATCACGGTAGTTTCGTCCTGTATCTGCTTTTCAGCAAAGCCTATCGACTCTTCCAGGTTTTGGAGTTGCATGCCCGCACCTGACAGGAATTCGCCTAAATTCTTCTCGCGCTCTTTCAGGTGTTCCAGCCTTTGTGCTGCCAGTCGCTTATCGCTTTCCAACTGGCGTATACGGTTTATCAGCTCATTGAACTGCTTTTGCAAGCCATTCAGTTCCTGCTCCTTTTCTATCAGCTTCACCTTGTCCTGCTCTACTATTGCCTCTTCTTTGGCCACACTTGCTTCAAGATGTGTGCGGCGGTCGGTCTCTTTGTCATGCTGCTCGTTCAGCTCTTTATATTGGTCATTGAAGTGCTCGAGCGATGCTTTTGTCAGTTCAATGCTGATCTCCTTGTACTCTCCCTTTATCTGAAAGTAACGCTCTGCCTTCTTCGCCTGGTTCTCCAGCGTACGCAGGTTGTTGCCTATTTCAAACAACAGATCCTCGATACGTGCCAGATCCTGCTCGGTAGCTTCCAGCTTTTGCTTGGCCTCTTTCTTACGGGTTTTGTAGATAGAGATACCTGCAGCTTGCTCCAGCATACGGCGGCGGCTGTTGTCCTTATCCTTGATGTTGTCATCCACCATACCTAGCTCGATAATGGCATAGGAGTCGTTACTAACACCGGTATCCAGGAATAGGTTATGGATGTCTTTCAGGCGGCAGGTAACATCGTTCAGGCGGTATTCACTTTCGCCGTTCTTGTAGAACTTGCGGGTGATGGTAACCGTGGTGAACTCAGTTGGCAACAGGTTGCGTGTGTTCTCGAAGGTCAGCGACACTTCGGCCATACCCGAACCCGCACGTGTGCGCGAACCATTGAAGATCAGGTCTTCCAGGTTGTCGGAACGCAGGGCCTTGATCTTGTGCTCACCTATAACCCAACGGATAGCATCCACGATATTGGACTTACCACAACCATTAGGCCCTACTATGCCTGTAATGGGGTTATCTAATATCACATGGGTCTTATCGGCAAACGACTTGAACCCTTTTATTTCCAGCGACTTTAGCTTCAAAACACTATAGATTTTGGGGGGAAAGCAAAAATAGGTATTTCAACCTGTTATCAAAGCTTTACCCAAGCCAGCTAAGCCGTTTTGTGGGGAACATGGTAATAAATTTTGTTATTTATTATCATTCAAAGGTTTAAAAGAGCTAAACGAATTACACATTTATATATCCGTTGCTAATTTTTGTTAAGTTTCGGGGAGAAAAATAAAAAAATATCAAATTTACAGGTGCACTTCTCCCACCCAGCTTATGGTTACCCAAACAAGCTATATACATAGCAAATGTACTACAAGTTACATAAGTATAAAACTAAAAGCCAATCGTCGGGCTTTTAATTTGGGTTAGGTGCCTGTCGTAATTACTTTCCACCTCCACGACCATTGTTATGGCGGCCACTACCACCGGAATTGCTTTGGCTGCCAGGCTTTTTAGTGCGGTTTTTATCTGATTCCTCTGTCAGCTTATCCAGATCGGCAGTTGTGTTTTTTCTTTGGGCACCACCTTCAAGGTTCTCGCGCGACTCTTCGCTTTTGTTACCTGAAACAGGTTCTTGCTTATTATCATCTTTTCTCATGGCTATAAATTTTACTGAAAATCAAAAAAGACCATGCCTCTGCATAGTGTGGAGCAAGCTCTGGTTTTAACAAAACCTGAACGTATTAACGCTAACTTTGCTGTTCCAAAAACATAGACACATGAAGATAGGTATCAACATGGTAAGCGGAACACTAAAGCAGGAAGAAGCAGAAATACAAAATGTGGCGATAGACAAATCGGATATGACGCTGGAAGATGCTACTAAAGAAGCCAACCACCTTATTAACACCACCTACAAATTTATAGATGAACACAGAGAGAGGCTGAATGCCGAAGAAGTAAAAACTGCTGAGCAGCTGATGCAGGAAGCATATAATGCTATTGTAGCAAGAAATAAAGAACAAATAATGGCACTTACCGGGCAGTTGGATGAACAATCGCGCCAGTTAGCAAAGCTGGTAGCAGCACACTAAAAAGCGCGATCGTATCAAAGTATTATTGCACCACAGTAAATGTGGTATCATTTAAGGTATGAAGAAAGGCTATCAAGTCTTTCTTTTCTTTTTCAGTAAGGTTGAGCCTATCGCCCGGCAGGGTTTGATTCTCTACTTCAAGGCCGAGCCCGATACCGCCACCCCGGTTATAAAAATCTATTACTTCCTCCAATGTTTTAAATACACCATTGTGCATGTAAGGCGCGGTATATGCAATATTGCGCAAACCCGGTGTTTTAAAAGAACGTACCTGGTGTGGCATTTTGTATAAGTGATATTTACCAGAATCGGCATCTAGCAAGGTATGCAAAGTATCATTTGTAGCAGGCACTCCTAACACCTCACTTTCTACTTTATCGTATAAAGGCGGCACTGCCCCATTGAATAGCGGTACATAATGGCAGGTACCACATTTAGCCTTACCCATAAAAAGGTTGAAGCCTACAATTTCATCAGTGTTCATCGCAGCCTTATCGCCCCGCATATACTTGTCGAAACGTGAATTGAGGCTGGTGAGAGAGCGTACATATGCAGCAAGTGCAATTTTTATATTCGCTTTTTTCCACCTGCTGTCGGCTGATATAAAAGCTTTTTCAAATAGCCGCTGGTATTCCTTGTTCTTCTTAAGGCCCGCCAGTATGCTGTTCAAATCGCCACCCATCTCCTGGGTATTAGATACCACATCATGTACCTGATCTTCAAGAAAAGCTATACGACTATTGTAAAACTGTACCGGTTGCAAGGCAGCGTTGATAAGCGTAGGCGTGTTGCGCAATAAATTACGCTCACCTGAAAGAGAAGCATTTAATGTAAGCCCGTCGGTAAAAGCGCGTTTAGGCTCATGACAGCTTACGCAGGCGCGCTTCCCGTTTGCCGATAACATTGGCTCGTTAAACAACTTACGCCCCAACTCAAGCATTGCCGGCGAAGCACTAGTGGTACCAGTAGGCGCGAAATAATACATATTAAAAGCATCTGCCTGAAAAATATCTACAGCCTTCGTATTTACGGCGCGTTGCTGGGTTGCAAATGCTATATCTCTATCAACCTGAAGGCGGTGCATTTGCCCCATTATAGGATTGATATAGGCAGTAATAAACACAGCGCGATCGAAAGAATTAAAATCTTCGTTTTTAGAAGTATAGGTAATAGCATCCCTGCACAGTTCGATCAAAGAAGCAGGTGCATTGTAATATCGAAATACTTCAAGCATTGACTCTAAAGTAGCTGATGCTTCAGCTACACTATTGAAGGCCAGGGGAGAATCGAAGCCTGAAATACCTTTCGCCATCAGGCGATAAATATTTAAACGCAAAGCATCAAATACTTCTGTAGCTTCTAATTGCAGATCTTTATTATACTGCTGTACCCTCTCTACACGGTTAATAAGATTGCTGATCTCATTAGCAATTATTAACCGGCTGTCGGCAGTTATATCTTCAAATACCGGTTCTTCCAGCACCTGGAAACCTGTGGGGTGCTGCGGCTCTTCCGGCTCAGCGGCATCGGCCTCTAACAACGCAGGCCCATTGAGGCGCATAGCAGCTGCAGGATAAAAATATTCTATCAAAAATTCTACCCGCTTATAATATTTACGGCAGTCTTTAAACCGTTGCCTTATTTCTTGTTCCTTTGCGATAGGCGTAGCCTGCTGGTAGGCTATAAGCTTTTCATTCAATGTATCGAGCTGATGTGAAAAATAAATTACCAGCTTTTGTTCAGGTGTCTCGTTATTGGTTTGTGCTGATATCAACACAAAAAATAAAACAGAAAGCAGGGCAACTGCCCGCATTCTAATATTTCTCTTAAGCATTATCTATCCTAAATTTTAAAAGGTAACCTGTGTATTTGGCAACCATTCTTTGATCTTATGTTTCTCCTCTTCGTTAAAGTTGTTATTTGCGAGCATTAGTGTGCGCAGCTTTTTAAGCTTTCTTATAGACGATGGCAGGTGTGTAAGCTGGTTGCCGCTTAAGAGCAACATTTCAAGATTTTTTAGTTTACCTATTTCAGCAGGAATGGCCGTAAGCTGGTTGTTGGTAAGGCTGATAAACCTAAGCTCTTTTAAAGAACCTATCTGCGGTGGTATGGCCGTCAACTTATTAGCAGTAAGAATTATCTCACGTATATCTTTCATTTGAGAGATGTTGGCAGATAGCTGGGTAAGGTTGTTATATCCCAGATCTAAATACTGCAAACTGCTATATCCAAAACATTCGGGCACATACAGAATGTGGTTGTGCGCGGCATTGAATACTTTGATAGAGGGCAAGCCACATATATTTTCGCTTAATGAAGAGAGATCGTTCCAGGATACATCCAGCATTTCCAGCTTACTAAGCTGCGAAAGCCCAGGAGGCAACTCTATTAAATGGTTTTCTTCCAGCTGCAATATCTGTAACTGTTGCATGCCCGGCAATGTAGCAGGTAAACGCTTTAAGTTATTATGGCTTAATATCAGTTGCTTTACTTTTTTCAAGTTGCCCAGTTCATCGGGCAAGGTTACAAACTGGTTCTTCTGAAGATCTACCAACTCAAGATTCCTGAGCCGCCCAACTTCGGGGCTTAGTTGCTCCATACGTTGAATGCGCATGACCAATTTCTTTGTGCAAAGGCTATCCCGCAGGCCTTCCTGAACCGATTTTACGGATGTTTTATTGCATTGTGCTAAAGCAGCATAGTTGCCCCCCAGTAAGAGGACAACTATGTTGATATAGCATGCGTATGTTATTTTTCTCATTACTATTGCTTCACGAACCGCGACTGAACGCTTACATTGTTTTTAGTAGCTACTACAATAGTGTATACACCGGCAGGTATGTTGTTGGTAGGCAGCATTACATTAGCGTTGCCCGAGATTGCCTGAACCTTTTGCTGTAGTACAACTGCACCCATTGCATTGTATATTCTTACATCAGCTTCCTGGTTGATAGGAGAAGTAAGGCTCAACGTGATATCAGAAGAAGTAGGGTTAGGATATACATTTGCAATCTCAACAGTGTTGTATGGATTGCGCATCTGCATAACGCTAAGTGTAGTATCTTCCAACGTATCGGGGCCCAAATAGCCACGGCGTGCTATAACTACCAGCGATTCTTTATTGAATACCACATCTTTACCTGCTGCATCTTTCTGTATGGTGGTATTACCGCCATCGGGGTGTTGCATTGAGATGAACATAAAGCGGTGATCGGGCGAGAAAGTCATACCTGTAGGTTCGCAACCATCAGGTGTTACCATAAACAATTTCACATCAGGATTAGCTTGTGTATGGCAAGGCGTAACCATCCATACGTGGTTGCGGCCACCATCTTGTATTACATACAGGTTCCCAAATTCGTCGAAAGTCAGGTTATCATTACCATCTCTCCATTGCTCATAAGCTGTTTGCCCGTTTTCATACTCTATAAGATATTGCTGGCTTTTATTACCTACAAATACTTCAAGATCGCCCACGGTGCTACCATAATCGCGGAAGCGATATACACGGCTACTAGCCTTAGAGGTAAAGTAGATCATGCCATCTACAGGGCTGATCTCAACATCTTCAAGAGAGCTGAAGTTGGTAGCACCCGCTGCAGTAGCAGCAGAGCGTACGTTGTTACACTCGGTAGGTGTGCTGTTAGGTATTTTCACCCAGCTACCTACATTTATCGCATCAATAGGGCCGTCTAATTTCAGTACGTACAAGTCACCGTCAGACAAGTCGCCTTTTTTCTTCATCACGTATTTGAATACGTAACCCGGGTTTTCGTCGTTAGCTTCATAGGCCGTCAGGCTATCA
>JAEZIL010000139.1 GCA_023436685.1 Bacteroidota bacterium
GTGCCTGAGTCTGCAGCTATACCTTTGCTATCCATATATTGCACCAGGGCATTATAATCATTTATCTTATCGGCAAGCTCGGTACTATTTAACGTTGCACTTGTTACGCCGGGTTTATTTTTAAAGGTTACGGTTTTATTATCGTCCTTATACTTTATAGAGCCAATGTCGGTAACGGCAGCAGAGAAACGCAACAGGTAAGAAGGCTTGCTTCTGTCAAATATGCCGGTTTGGTTATCCATATCATAACGGTGGTCCTTATATTTAGGCCTGAATTCATATACAAAACCCAAGTCTGCACCTACGCCACTACCCATGCTGCCACCGGTAAAATAGTCAGCTATTTCGCCGGCATCAATGCCAGAGCCTACAGAAATACCTGCTGTACCGTAGGTAAGGTTAGTGTTGTTTACAATCAATACAGGTTCGCCATTTTGCGTAGTATATTGCCCATCAAGATTTGTGCTGGTTACAGAAGTATAGCCTACCCCTTTCAGATAGCGTAGCGTAAGTCCGCCTTTTATTGCATGCTTTTCTTTTTCATAAATAACACCACCATAGCTCAGGCCTATTTCAGCCCAGCTGTTTTGCGTCCAGTTGAAGGCACCCGACTTAAATGTGCCTGCCGACGTTGGGGTATAATCGTTATCTAAAAGGTTTTTTGCAAGTATCGCGTTAAAATCGTGAAACTGGAACATGGTACGCACTCTTGTAGTAAGTGCAACACCATGTTTTGCACCAATACTTACCATAGCACCTGGCCCGCGTACTTCCCCTGTAGCCAATATGCTAAACTTTTCATTGCTGCCATCCAAATATTTACCAAAGCCTGATGATTCATCGCTTGATAAGAAATCACTTACCGCATCGTAAGCTTGTATTTTTGAAAGACTGTTGTTAACACCCAGGTTAACCGAGAATAGGTCGATAGAGAACTTGTGCCTTGAATCGCCCAGGTTAGCCGGGTTCAAATATACATTGTTGGTACCACTCCAGTTGCCGGTGGCAATACCTAAATACCGTTGTGCATGCAAACCCATAGGTAGCAGTGCCACAATACCTAATGAAAGTGTAAATTTTTTCATATAATACGAGCTAGTTGATGTAAAGGGACAAACAATTTTAAGTTTTTGCCATCATTTTCACGATGCATTCCTCACTAGACAAATTTGTCACAAAAGAACACAATTAAATTTATAAATTAAAATTATCTAATGTATAAAGTCTATGTTTTTGTGCCCTGCAAAGTAACATACACCTCATCTACATATCCAATACCTATTTATGGGTAATATTTTCTAAGTGCTGTATGGTACAAGGAAAAAAAGCCGGTTCAGCATCCCCTGAACCGGCTTTTTAAAAACATGCTAATATCTTAACCTATAGCTACACGTTTGAAGGTAGTAACAGTAAGGTCTCCTTCTACTGATTTAAGGAAATCGGCAACTGATTTGCCATTATCTTTTACAAATGCTTGTTGCAGCAATGTATTCTCTTTGAAGAATTTGTTCATTTTGCCTGCAGCAATTTTCTCTGCCATATCAGCAGGTTTGCCTTCGCTCATTATTTGTTCTACAGCTATAGCTTTTTCGCGGTCAAGTGTTTCCTGGCTAATACCGTCGGCATCTACTGCCATTGGGTTCATAGCAGCTATTTGCATGGCTACATCTTTACCTGCAGCTATTATACCTTCATTAGCAGCTTTGTTCATACCTACAAGTACACCTATACGATATCCTGCGTGTATGTATGCTACTACAGCATCAGCGCTAACTTGCTCAAAGCGTACTACATCTATCTTCTCACCTATTTTAGCTACCATTTCCAGTAGTTTTTCAGCTACTGTAGCACCTTCCATGCTGGCAGCTTTCAGGTCTTCAATTGTAGCAGCTTTCGTTTCAAGAGCTATATCAGCAATTTTTTGAGCAAATTCAATGAATTCAGCGTTTTTAGAAACGAAGTCAGTTTCAGAGCTCAATTGTATTACAATACCATATTTGTTATCAGGAGAAGCTTTAGCAATAGCAACACCTTCTTTAGCGTCGCGGTCGCTACGGTTAGCTGCTACTTTTTGGCCTTTTGCGCGCAAATAGTCTATCGCTTTTTCAAAATCGCCATCGCTTTCCATTAGTGCTTTACGGCAATCCATCATACCTGCACCTGTTTGTTGGCGCAGTTTGTTCACATCTGCTGCTGATATTGTTACGTTACTCATTGTATAATATCCTTTTATGATTATTTTAGGTTAAAATTCTTTATCTAAGCTTAAAGCCCCAAACAAGGGGCTTTAAGAATATGTTATAAGATGCTGAATTAATTAGCGTTTTGCAGCACCACCCGGGCGACCGGCACCACCACCAGGACGATTGCCTGCCGGACGGCCAGCACCACCACCAGGACGTCCGCCACCTGCAGCACCTGTGCCACGTTTACGGCGACCGCCATCTTGTGTACCACCTTCTTCTTCAGTCACTTCCATACCACGTGCGTTCACTTCAGCTACTTCTTCAGTAGTTTCTTCTTCCTCCTTATTCTGAGAACGCTCTTGCAAACCTTCCATAATAGCAGCAGTCAGGTAATTAACTATAATAGCTATTGATTTGGTAGCATCGTCGTTCGCAGGGATAGCGAAATCAACCTTAGTAGGATCGCTGTTAGTATCAACCATAGCAAGGGTAGTGATACCCAGGCGTTTAGCTTCAGCAAGTGCAATATGCTCGTGGCTAATATCAACCATGAACAAAGCAGCAGGAGTACGGCCCATTTGAGAGATACCACCCAGTACTTTTTCCATTTTTTCCTTGCTGCGGGTCAATGTCAGGCGCTCTTTCTTAGTTACGCTGTCCATTGTGCCATCGCCCAGCATTTTTTCAATGCTTTGCATTTTCTTTACGCTCTTACGTATAGTTTGGAAGTTGGTAAGCATACCACCCAACCAGCGTTCTGTAACGAAAGGCATATTTACTTTAGCAGCAGCTTCAGAAACTATTTCTTTGGCTTGCTTCTTAGTAGCAACGAACATTATTTTCTTACCACTTTTAGCTATTGATTTAAGTGCAGCAGCAGCTTCATCCAGGCCATCTATGGTTTTGTTCAGGTCTATTATATGTATGCCATTTTTTTCAGCAAAGATGTAAGGCAACATCTTAGGGTTCCACTTTTTCTTCAAGTGGCCAAAGTGCACGCCAGCTTCAAGTAATTGCTGGTGCAGGCTTTTATTTTCTTCCATTGTAATTTTTTCTTGTCGGTTAAAAAAATAAAGAATACAACCAGGCGATTAACGTTTAGAGAACTGGAAGCTACGGCGGGCTTTCGCTTTACCAAATTTCTTACGTTCAACAGAACGTGGGTCACGGGTCATCAGGCCTTCTTTCTTTAATGCAGGGCGATATTCAGGGTTCACTTCGCACAGTGCGCGTGCTATAGCCATTTTCACGGCTTCAGCCTGGCCTTTAGGGCCACCACCTTGCACATTGATAACGATATCAAAGCTGCTCATCATGTCTAAAGTCTTCAAAGGAAGTTCTACCTGGTTTTGAAGGTACATGATGGGGAAATATGCCTTGTATTCTTTGTCATTAACCGTAATGTTGCCGGTGCCTTTGCTCATATATACACGTGCTACAGCTTCTTTACGGCGTCCAACGGCATTTTTTTGTTTTTCCATTTATATAAGAATGGTTTTACTTATTGTATTGGTTGTTAGAATTTCATTTCTTTAGGCTGTTGAGCTTGGTGCGGGTGCTCAGCGCCTTCATAAACGAATAATTTTTTATACATAGCACGGCCAAGGCGGTTTTTAGGCAACATACCTTTTACAGCCCTTTCTATTACCACATTGGGGCGAGTGTTGATCAGGATTTTTGCAGTTGCTGATTTTTGGCCACCAGGATATCCGGAGTAAGTAAGGTATTCTTTCTCCTCCATCTTATTACCGGTAAGCTTTACTTTAGCCGAGTTAATAACAATTACATTATCACCACAATCAAAGTGAGGTGTATAGTAAGCTTTGTGCTTGCCACGCAGCGTGCTGGCGATCCTTGTACACATGCGGCCCAATGTTTGGTTAGTAGCATCTACTACAAACCATTCGCGCTTAACGATTTGCTCGTTTGCCGATTGTGTTTTAAAACTAAGATGTCTCATTTCCAGTTAAAATGTTTCTTGATTTTCCCGTTTTTCAACGGGGTTTAATTTGGGAGTGCAAAGGTATCCCGTATATATCATCCTACCAACAATTTTATTAAGTTTTTTTGATAAGCCTTTGTAAGTAATTGATTTTCAATAAAAATTTTGCATTTTTTTTACTGAGCTTAAAACAGCTTAAGCCATCTTTTATAATTTCTTTAACAAAGGCATAATTTTTTTGGCCAATATATCACGCCTTTGGGGGGAGAAAACAACCTCATCGGGTAAAACATTCATATTAATACATTGAAACAAATCTTTAAGCGTGCCGATTGCTGGCAGCTTCTTTGCACCCTACAGAGAAGCTACTGTTATTGGCACTAAACAGTTTAAAACCATCCATATGAAAAAAGGGGTATTATTAATTTTTCTGTTATTTGTTTCCTTCGGTTTTGCTTATGCGCAAACACGTACCATAACCGGTACGGTGCTCGATGAAACTGGCGCCGGTAAACCGGGCGTAGCCGTAAGCGGCAAAGGCACACAAATAGGTACTGTTACCGATCCGGACGGCAGGTATGAACTGGAGCTTCCGGATAATATAGCTACACTCGTATTCCGTGCCGTAGGGTACAATACCGAGGAAATGCCCATCAATGCCGATGAGATCAATTTAACTATGCGCATCGCCGCCACCGAAATTGAAGGTGTGGTAGTAACCGCCAACGCTGTAAGGAGAGAGAAGCGTAGCGTAGGTTATTCAACTTCTTCGGTTACAGGCAACGAGCTGACACAGGGGGGTAACACCAGCCCGCTCAATGCCCTTACGGGTAAAGTAGCCGGTGCCAATATCACAACAACATCCAACTCTCCCGGTGCTTCTTCAAGGGTAGTATTGCGGGGTGGATCGTCACTTACCGGCAACAACCAGGCATTAATAGTAGTAGACGGTGTACCTATTAATAATGCCGGTGCGGGTACCAGTAGCATAAGTGGTATAGGTAATTTAAGCAACCAGGTTGACTATGGTAACCGGGGCAACGATATTAACCCCGATGATATAGAGTCGATAACAGTACTTAAAGGACCTGCTGCTACAGCGCAATATGGTTCGCTGGGTGCCAACGGTGCTATAATGATCACAACAAAAAAAGGACGCAGGCGCGACGGGCCCTCTAAAACTGATATAGAAGTAAGCAGCAGTTATGAACTGTCTAACATTCTTAAATACCCCGACTTTCAAAATAAATATGGCCAGGGCAATATTTATGAAGGTATATATGACGACCGCCGCGAAAACTTTAGCTGGGGCGAAGAATTTAATGGCCAGCTACGCCCATGGGGGCAAATAATAGATGGCCAGCAAAAAGTAAAGCCATATTCAGCCATACCCAACAACGTAAAAGACTTCTTCGATGTAGGGCAAACCTGGAACAACAATGTTGCTATAAATGGTGGCAACCAGGATGCTGCTTATCGCTTGTCGCTGGGCTCTACAAATAGCAAGCTGGTATTCCCGGGCAATAAATACAACAGGTATACGGTAGGCTTTAACGGCAACGCCAAATTGTCTAATAAGTTCTACTCCAGTATCAACGTGAACTACGTAAACATAAATAGCCAGTTGCCTGGTACGGGCCAGGGTAGTGCATCGGTACTAGATAATTTGTATCAGGGCCCAAGGGATATTCCAATTACAGAGTTAAAAGACCTGAACGATAAATTCAGCTCAATGAATTATACCGATACCAGCGGTGTAGATCGTTATGGTTATTATGGCGCCTATGCTATCAACCCGTATTTCACATTAGCCAATTATAAAAATGAGAACAGGGTTGACCGTGTATATGGTAATTTCATCATTGGCTATCAACCATTCGAGTGGTTGAGAATAGAGAACAGGTTTGGTGCGGATATGGTTTCAGACCGCAGGTTCCAGTCGGTACCCAAATATGCTTCGGAACCTAACGATCCTTTATACGAAGGTTATCCGCATATAGATGTTGGCCGCTATTCCGAAGACTTATATAATACCAACAACTTGTTTAACGATCTGATGGCTACTTTTAATAAAGACATAGCTAAAGATCTTAACCTTAATGTGCTTGCAGGGTTTAACTATACACAGTTCCGCACACGCAACACTTACTCAAGCACCAATGAAGAAGGTGGGTTGGTAACGCCTGAATATTACAACCTGTCGAATAGTAATGGCCCTGTGCTGGCGAGGAATGCACTTTCTTTAAGGCGTAAAACGGGTTTGTATGTGGACGGGCTTTTAGGGTATAAAAACATGCTGTTTTTAGAGCTTACCGGCAGGCAGGATGCTTCCTCTACTATTGAAGTAGACAGGTCATACTTCTACTACAGCGCGAATGCCGCATTTGTTTTTACAGAGTTGATACAAGGCAATTTCAGAGATAAAATATGGAACTTCGGTAAGTTTCGTGTAGCCTATGGTTCTACTGCAAACGATGCCGATCCCTATCTTACCCAAACAATATACACAGCCTCTATAGCTAATGAATTAGGGTTTGGCAGCAACAGGTTTCCATTTGGCGGTATAGGCGGTGCCTACACTTATGGCAACCGTTTAGGCTATCCCGAGCTTCGCCAGGAATATACCAACGAATTTGAAGTAGGGCTTGAAAATGCATTTTTAAATAACAGGATCACACTCGATTTCTCGGTGTATAACAGGGTGTCGAAAGATCAGATAGTAAGTGTGCCTATTGCTACATCTTCCGGTTTTGCTAGCCAGGTGCTAAACGTAGGCCGCAGTACCAATACCGGTGTGGAACTAGCGCTGCGTGTAACACCTGTGCGTACTACATCCGGGTTCAAATGGGATCTATATGGAACCTTCACACGCAACCGCAGCGAGGTGATAGAAATATATCCAGGAACGGATCAATTTGTGCTGGGTGGCTTTAGTGGTATGAGCGTAGTGGCTGCTGTGGGTAAACCATATGGTACATTCTATACCAGGGGCTTTAATTATGTAGACGGAGATAAGATCGTAGTTGATTCTGCATCCGGGTTACCATTGGTTTCGGCTACATCTCAATATTTTGGTTCCTACAACCCCGATTACCAGGCATCCTGGGGTACTACATTGTCGTACAAGGGCTTTACCCTCAATGTGCTCTTC
This sequence comes from Bacteroidota bacterium, assembly GCA_023436685.1. GTDB lineage: Bacteria > Bacteroidota > Bacteroidia > Chitinophagales > Chitinophagaceae > Polluticoccus. The sequence goes on from JAEZIL010000139.1 coordinate 7,280, forward strand.
GATACTAAACAAGGTGGCATGTTCTATTCTCGTACCAGAGATATAATGGCTTTCGTGGGCACATCTAAAGAAACCGAGAACAGGGACGAACAGGTATGGGCAAATTCTGTGTATTTAGGTTCAGATGGCCAGTATCATACAAACACTACGCCATTCGTGCCATACCAATATTATACAAGCGGTTCTTCCATTCGTCCTGAATCTGAAAACCTGGTGAATGCGTCTTATGTAAAACTGCGCGAGGCAAGCCTTACATATACATTCCCTTCCAAGTGGTTCAACAAAACTTATGTGGGTGGTGCCTCGGTAAGCCTGTATGGTAATAACCTGGCTATCTGGACACCGGAATCGAATAAGTATGTAGATCCTGAAGTGAATTCCGAAGGGGCTGGTAATACACAAGGGTTCGACTTCTCGGCTCAGCCATCTATCAGAAGGTATGGTATCAATGTAAAATTCACATTCTAAACCGCTGAAAACAATTTTATGAAAAAGCTTCTATTTATAATATTAGGTATAGCCCTTACAGGCTCTCAATATAGTTGCCGCAAAACACTGGATGTAAACAAAAATCCCAACGATCCCGCAGACGTAACGGTAATGGATCTGCTGCCTGCGGCGCAGGTAAGCCTGGCACATCAATATGGCAATTATTATCAAATAACAGGCGGGCTATGGGCACAATACTGGACACAAAATGCCAGTTCATCTCAGTATAGGTCGTACGAGCAATATAATCCTGATCCATCAGACGGTAACCGCCCCTGGCAGGAATTGTATGCAGGGGTATTAACCGACCTTGACCAGATAGTGAAGAAGGCCGGTACTGCTGAAAATACGAGAAACTATACTGCCATTGCTAAAATATTGCAAGGGTTTACCTACCAGTTGCTAACAGATGCTTACGGTGATATCCCGTTTTCAGAAGCATTGTTAGGACAATCAACTAATGGTCAGAATGGAATTACCAGTCCTAAATACGACAGGCAACAAGATGTTTATGCTGGTATCATTAAGCTTGTAAAAGAGGGGCGTGATCTCATAGACGAAGGGGCGCTAGCCCCCGGAAACGACGATCTGCTGCTGCATGGCGATATGGCCACCTGGGGCCAGTTTGCAAACACACTTCTGTTGAGAATGTATTTGCGCATGGTTTATGTAAACCCAGGTGCTGCAATGGCCGGTATCAGTGAGGTGTCAGCAGATCCTTATGGGTTTTTGCAAACGACTGTACAAATGAATTATGCCAATAGTGCTGGTAACTATAATCCTCTTTACTCTGAAATAGTGGGTTTGAGTTTTACTACCAATCTTGTAGCAAGCGCAACATCTGTAAATGCATTAGTTAGTCGTAATTATGATCCCCGCGTTGAGGTGTTTTACACTGGCCTTACTGCACTGGAACAAGGATATTACAGTACGCCCAGCCCTACCACCTATTCCAAACCATCGGGATTGGTAGGTGGCGATCCTGCCGACCCAAGCTCGGCTGAGGCGCCTGTAAAATTCATCTCATCTTACGAAAGCTATTTTCTTCAGGCTGAAGCTGCAGCTCGTATGGGCGATGTAAATACTGCGAGAGAGGCCTATGAAACAGCAGTACGAACCAATTTTGAAGAATATGGATTAAGCGAATATGGGCTTACGGATACTACGGGGCCATATGTTGACTCTTTGTTGGAACGTTATGCTGTGTACCCTACAGGCGGATCAACAGAAGATCAGATCAGAATGATTATTACAGAAAAATGGTTTGCTATGAATGGCACACAAAATTTTGAGGCCTGGACAGAATGGAGAAGAACAGGCTATCCTACATTTTTCACTGTATCGCGCAATTCAAGAGTAGGCAATCAGTTTCCCGCAAGGCTGCCCTACCCTGAAAACGAGTCGACGCGTAACCTGAACTTCCCTGGTCAGCGCCCGGTAACTGAAAAATTATGGTGGGACGTTAATTAATAATCGTTAAATCTATTTGCAATGAAAAAGTTTCTAATAATATTATTGTCATTAACACCTGCCGTGCTATACACCTCTTGTAAAAAAGATGAAGTAGTATCGAAAGTGGTGGATGTATCGTTTCCTGAAATAGAACTGAAAGGCGATAAATATGTAACATTAAACGTTGGGCAGGCATATACCGATCCCGGTGCAGTGGCTACCGATGATATAAGTGGTGCAAAGACTGATATCATGGCTGAATATTCCTCGTTGGATATAAATACCCCCGGCGTATATTATATGCAATACACAACGAAAAATGCCAACGGTTATATAACAAATGTTGGCCGTTATATAGCGGTTACCAATTTCCTGGACGATTTCGATTTGTCGGGCGAATATGAGCGTACTGCCAATGGTGTTATCATCAATGTGAGTAAAGTATCACGTGGATTATATATGATAGATGATATGGGCGGCGCCGGCTTGC
>JAEZIL010000146.1 GCA_023436685.1 Bacteroidota bacterium
GGTATCGGCACTTAGCAATGGCCTTTCTTATGCCGTTAGCGATGAAGGAAAATGGTTCATTGTACACTAATTAAAAAACAAACCTATGAGCCAGGCATTTGTGCGCGAAGGTGATGAGCAATGGCTGCATGATATTGCCCCAACCCTATCTGCACTAATCAATTACTTAACAAATGAGAATAATGGGGTCAGGATATATGTAAAGCGTACCTACCAGCACCCCACATTGAACAAAGAAATACATGAGATGAGTAACGGCTTATCCTATGCTATTGGAGATGATAGCAAATGGACTATAGTTGATTAGTGCTTAACTGTTTTTCATGGGCACCTTTTTGGGTGTTATCCTTTCAAACAACAAATAGCTCCTCCCGTCAAATTGGATCAGTAATGGTTCACCCTTATACCACCCATTGCCTGTTTCAGGTTTAGCATGCGCTTGTATATGTAAATGTGGTTCTATACTGAACCCTGAATTACCCACAAGTGCTATAGGTTGTCCCACTGTTACTCTATCCCCTTCATTTACAAATACACCCTTATATTTTAAATGACCCATAAATACAAAATATGCCCCTGCATCTATTACCAGCATATTAGTATTTGTGGGCCCGCGTTCGCGGTTGGGAGGTATATTATCGGGGTTATTATCATGCATGGTTTCTATTAACCCATTGCACGGACTGTATACGGTATCATTAAAAATATAGTAGTCTTCAAGAACCTTTGAAAATATTTTACTTGCCCTGTTTCCATATTTATTCAGCCGTACCAGATCTATAGCATACACCGCCCCCCTATAGCTGTAATGAAACAAATTAGTAGGCAAACCTTTCCCTCCTTGAAATACAAAATATTCGCCCCTCTTTAATGGAAACTGCAGTTCAACAGCTTTGGCCACACGCGTAGTACCGCTAAAATACAAAACGCATAATGTAAATAGAACGCTTGATAGCACCACATTAGGCAGGCGCTTCCCTATCTTAGGGGGATGTGATGATGAATGCCTTCCGCAAAATGCTGCAACCAGGTATATCATTGGCAGTACATACTTTACATACACCGAGAGATATACCCATGTTCCATACAAATAAGCGAAACTTAACAACGCCAGCGACAATAGCCACAAATGCCAACCCTTACCTGCGCTATGCTTTGCAGCTATATACACGAGCTTTATTGCGGCAAATACTATCAGTAAGCTTGTTAATAATAAGAAGTAAACCAGCATCTCTTATATATCGCATTGCATTGTTTTGTTCAGCTTGCTTATATCGAACCCTTTTTCGCTGGCACGTGCTATAATAGCCGTATATAATTCATCGCTGATTGTTTTATTACGGCTCAGTATCCACAGGTATTTTCTGTTAGGATGCCCTACGACAGCATAACTATAATCATCGGCAAGGTCAATTATCCAATATTTACCTTTAAACGGAGGATAAAATTCAACCGCCAGTTTTGCGTTGGTCTCTTTATCTTTTACATATGCAGTAGCTATTGCTACCTTTCTGTTTAGCTCCTTATTGCAGCTATTCTTAACAGTTACAGTACCATTATCATTCAAAGAATATTCGGCAGTTGTGCAACTGCAACCATCTTGAAACTTTTGCGGAAAACTTGCTATTTCATACCATTTACCCATATACCTCTTTATATCTACGTATTTCACGGTTTGCAGATCTTTTTTTGCAAACGCTAGCGGGTAGCAAGATATAATAGCAACAAACATTAGAAGTATTCTTTTCATAAACTTTATTTGTTGCAACAAGTAAAAATTAATGCCACTATTGTGTTGCAATTATTATAGTGTGGCACGCTTTTACTGTATAAAAGTTCAAACTAAACAAGCTAATTGATTATGAAAAAAATTGCTTTAAATCTAGCACTATGTGTATCATTATTCACAATTGCGTCGTGCGGCGATACTAATAACGACAGCAAGGAGATGGCAAAAGATGCAAATGAAGAAAAATTTGACGATACCAATATTGAAGGTGATACTGAGTGGGCCGTTGGCGCAGCCGATGCCGGCTTAATGGAAGTAGAAGCCAGCAAACTTGCATTGCAAAAAGGTTCTTCTGCTGAAGTAAAACAATTTGCGCAAATGATGATCGACGATCACAGCAAAGCCAATGAAGAATTAAAATCTGCGGCAGCAGCAAAAAACATCACTTTACCCACTACATTAAGTGCCGACAAACAAGATAAAATCAATAAACTTAATGAAAAGTCAGGCCGCGATTTTGACGTAGCTTATATGGATCAAATGGTCGACGATCACAAAAAAGTTATTGATCATTTTAAAGATGAAGCCAACAACGGTAAAGATGCAGACCTTAAAGCTTGGGCAGCTGGTAAAATACCTACATTGGAGCATCACCTGGAAATGGCTGAGAATGGCAAGAAGGCCGTAAAAGATAAAAAATAACCCCTGTAACAAATCTAACAATAAAAGCCTCCCCGTTGGAGGCTTTATTATTTATTACTCAAGTGTCATAGGTATTACTTAGGTGTCACAGGTTGTATTTCAGGCTCTTCAGGTGTAGGGGGCATCGTAGGTTCTGGCTGTTGTGGTGGATTAATAGGTTCCGGATTGGGTACGTTTGGCATCTCAGGCTTTGGAGGGTTAACTACAGGGCCAGGCACATTAGGCATCTCGGTTTTATTAGGTTGCGGCACTTCAGGATTATTTATTTGGTTATTCATAACACTAGTTTAGCTATAAGGTTAAAAAACTACGCCAACATTATAAGTGCACAAGAGTTTACCAGTTGGCATAATATTTTATTCTTACAAAAAAATAAAAATAACCATGAGAAAATCTAACTCATCGAAAAAATCAGCAACAAAAAAATCTGCTGCTAAAAAAGCAGCTCCTAAAAAAGCTACTGCTGCACGAAAATCTGCAGCTCCTAAGAAAGCAGCTACTAAAAAAAGCACTCCTAACAAAACTACAATGCCACGCAAATCAGCAATGCCTCAAAAATCATCTTCTGGAAGATCCGCAATGCGTTCAAAACCTGTTGACGACAGGTCTATGATCATGGAACTTTTCCAGGATTCGCTGAAAGACATTTATTGGGCTGAAAAAAACCTGGTGAAAGCTCTAGCAAAAATGCAAAAAGAAGCCACTTCTGATGAGTTAAAAAATGCATTTGCTGAACACCGGGAAGTAACCATAACACAAGCTGAAAGACTTGAAGAAGTATTTGGGCTGTTAGGTAAAAAAGCTCAGGCTAAAAAATGCGAGGCTATGGCAGGTTTGATAGAAGAAGCCAACAGCATTATTGAAGAAACAGATAAAGGTACGGCTACACGCGATGTAGGCCTCATAATGGCAGCCCAAAAGGTAGAACACTACGAAATTGCCTCTTATGGCAGCATGGCTCAATTGGCCAAGACACTTGGTCTTACAGAGATTAAAGACATTTTAGGTTCTATACTTGATGAAGAAAAAGAAACCGACGAACTCCTGACGCAGGTTGCAGAAACAAGCATCAATCTGCAAGCTGCGGGCGAAGGTGAAGATGATGAAATGGAAGAAGAAGAAGAAGAAGAAGCTTAGATTTAACAGAGGATAACATAGATAAGCCGCCGCAGTTGTAAGCTGCGGCTTATTATTTCCTATTATCTATAAATTTTACTTGTTTTCTGCTGGCTACAGGAAATTGCATTTGTTGTATATCAGCTGCCGAATGAAAATGTAGCAATGGTGATACACGCAGTCTTCCTTGTAGTAGTGGTTTTAACTGCAACTCACAGTCATCAACCGGTAGTGCAGTATGTATATGCAATTTTAGTTCGTCTGTACCCAAGTCATTTGTAAAAACTTCCACTACATATTCTTTCACATATTCAATATTGTTTAGCATATCGAATATTGCGGGTGGATATAAGGTAGTGCCTTTATATTTTATCATCTGCTGTTTGCGGCCAACAACCGGCCCCAACCTTCGGCTATGACGCCCGCAACTGCACGGCTCCTCATAGTAAGTACATACATCTCCGGTACGGTACCTCAATAAAGGCATTCCCTCTACCCCTAATGTTGTTACCACCACTTCTCCTTGCTCACCGCTCCTCACCATTAGCCCGTTATCGTCTAATACTTCTAGTATTATCAGGTCTGGCTGGTGGTGTCCACCCTGCCCGGCACTGCATTCGGTAAATGCTGTTTGCATTTCGGTTGATGCATAGGTACTGTATAATTTTATCGGCCATTGTTCTTGTATACGTTTACCAAGGGCATTCAGTTCTAGGTCATTGTTACGCAGGTTCTCGCCAATACACACTGCTTTTTGAACAGGTACCTTTTTAAGGTCGATAGCATTCTGCCTTGCCCACTCAATCATCTTTAGTAGAAACGATGGAACAACCACAAGGCTATTAGCCCCTACTCTTTGCAAAGTATCCCATTGCATAGCGGGCAGGCCTGGCCCTGTACGCACTAATGCTGCTCCAAGTTGCTGTATGCCCATATAATAGGCCATACCGGCCATAAACTGCCGGTCGAGTGTCAACATTAGCTGATAAATATCATCCGGCTTACCATCTGCAATTGTAAATGATTGTTGCTCGTTATACGCCAAACGCTTCAAATCGTTAGCTGTTAATGCAATGGTTACCGGGGTACCCATTGTGCCTGATGTAGCAGTATATTCTTTCACTTCACTTTTCGGTACACACAGAAAATGCATATTATACAACTGCATATCCTCTTTTGAGGTAGTAGGCAGTTCTTGCAACTGGTTCAGGCTGTTTATTGTGCTGATATCTACTTCATGCTGCTTAAACAAACGCTTGTAAAAGGGTGAAAAGCTTGCCAGGTAAACCAATTGCCTTTTCAAGGCTTCAGCTTGCCAGGTGTTTTGTTCTGTTAGGGATTGATATGCCAGTTGTGGGTTGGTATGCACCGTATGCTTTACGTTTAAAAGGCCAAAATACAACGTAATGGCGGTTATCATGGTATATTAAAAACCTATTTTTCATTTTTCATTCAGTTGTTATACCTTTGCACATGGCTGTAAAATCTAAGTTCTACGGCGAAGGCCTTACATTTGATGATGTATTGCTGATGCCTGCTTATTCTGAAGTATTACCCAACGAGGTAAATCTTTCTACGCAACTCACTAAAGAAATCCGCCTCAATATCCCAATGGTTTCCGCTGCTATGGACACCGTTACGGAAGCTCCTTTGGCTATCGCCCTTGCCCGGGAAGGTGGCATCGGCATATTGCACAAAAATATGAGTATCGAGCGCCAGGCAGAACATGTTCGCAAAGTAAAACGTAGCGAGAACGGCCTGATAGTAGACCCTGTAACGCTGCACCCCGAAGCTACCGTTGGTGATGCCATAAGGCTGATGCGCGAGAACCGCATAGGCGGCATACCCATAGTTGATAAGAACAACATACTGGTAGGCATACTTACCAACCGCGATATGAGGT
>JAEZIL010000148.1 GCA_023436685.1 Bacteroidota bacterium
CATTATACGTGCTTGGTTATACCCAACCAGCCCCACGTGCAAATATTAAGGTGCAGGGGCGGGGCGGCATGGGCGGCTTGCTCTCTGGCCTTCATGCTATGCATAGGGGAAATTATATAAGCGATTATGACAAATTCCTGGCTGAGAAATTAGCCTATGTAATGTGCGGTGGCGATCTTACCCAGGCAACAACTGTTAGTGAGCAATACTTACTAGATATTGAAAGAGAAACTTTCCTAAGCTTGTGTGGACAAAGAAAAACATTGCAACGGCTGCAAAGCATCTTGCAAACAGGCAAACCGTTACGCAACTAAGAATTAATGATTCGGAAATTACTATATACATCCCTATTGCTGTTTTGCACAGATATAACAGCACTTGCTCAAACAGACGCATTAGTAAAAGCACGCGAGCTTGCAGATAAAAAAGAATATGCTAAAGCTGCCGATGCTTATGCCGAAGCTTTAAGCAATAATCCCGCAAACATTGAAGTGTATCGGGAGTTTCTGAATGTATTAATAGCAGGGAAAGACTTTAAAACTGCAGAGAAATTGGTATCTGGACAAATGATGTCTCGTAGGCAGGATCCAATTTTCCTTATTGATCTTGGGCAAATAGCTGCTGCACAAGGCAAGGAAAAGAAAGCAGAAGAATATTATGATCAGTCCTTGCAGATGCTGAATGGCGATGATATACTTACGCAACAGGTTGCAGTGGCCTTCACAAAATTAGGACGTGAAGATTATACCTTGAAAACATACGAGCGCGCCAGAGATCTTTTAAGAAATCCCTATTTCTATAGTGGCCCGCTAGCACGGCTGTATGCTAAAACAGGCGCTATTGATAAGGCTATCTATACATTACTGGAAACTAATCCCGGCCAAAGCACACAGCTAGAGGAGACTAAGGCAACCATGCTTGAAATATTAGGCAACGATGCGAAGAAGCAACAGCAAGCACAGAAAGCATTAATAAAAAAAATAAATGAACAACCTGAAAACCCTTTCTATGCTGAGCTGCTTACATGGCTTTATACCCAAAAAGATGACTGGGACGGAGCTTTAATACAGGCACAAGCCCTGGACGACCGTAATAAAGAACAAGGTGAACGGTTGCTTGAATTTGCCCGTTATGCAAATAAGGTAAATGCAAACGAATATGCAGTAAAAGCTTATCAGGCAATTATTGAAAAAGGCACAGAACTTCCTTATTACAGCATTGCCTTGGCCGAGAAATTAAATGTACAATTCAAGCTACTGCAAAACGATGCCGCCTTTAAAATAGAAACCGCACAGGGGCTTGAAAAAGAATATGCCCAGTTCTTGCTGGCGTATCCTCACTATTATGTTACACAAACAGTTCGCGATTATGCAACCATACTTGCATTATATACTCATAAACCGGAAGAAGCTGTCGACGTATTAAAAAGAGTGATTGACCAACCCGGTAATTCAAAAACCTTTGCAGGCGAAACTAAACTGCAATTGGGCGATTACCTCATACTATCAGGCAAAATATGGGATGCCTCTTTAACCTATAGTCAGGTCGATAAAGCTTTTAAAGAAGATATATTAGGTGAGGAAGCCAGGTTTAGAAATGCTAAGTTAGCCTATTACAGAGGTGATTTTGAATGGGCGCAAGGCCAGTTAAATGTCTTGAAAGCTTCTACTTCAGAACTTATATCTAATGATGCATTGTATTTGTCGGTACTTATAACTGAAAATATAACAGAGGATAGCAATTATGTTCCTATCCGGAGATTTGCCCATGCTGATCTATTACTGTTTCAAAATAAAGACACGGAAGCCTTAACATTACTGGATAGTATTATCACTGCATTCCCCGAACATCCATTAAGAGACGATATTCTGCTACTGAAAGCAAAACTTGCAGTAAAGCATGTTGAATACAGCCAGGCACTTGTCTATCTCAATGAGATCAGTGAAAAGTATGGCAAAGACGTGCTTGGAGATGATGCTGTGTTCCGTTCCGCAGAGATATATCACAAATACCTGCAGCAAAATGAGAATGCCCAAAAACTGTATGAACAGCTTATTATAGATTATCCAGGTAGTACTTATGTACAAATTGCAAGGGCATGCATTGCTGAACTGACTTCAGGCACACCTATTCTTCCTTAATATTTATAATAGCATTATTTTGAAGAGGAATGAACCGTTGGCCGCTTAAAGAAACCTATTTTTGGCAAACTGCACCTTTTTTCAGGTTGCTGTTGCCATTAATGCTGGGCATATCATTATACGGCAACTTCCATATAGGCTGCGGTTTGGTAATAATACTAGGTTTACTTACGGCATGTACTTGTATTGCAACCGGCATTAACAAAAATAGAAGCGCTACCATTCAAGGATTATATTTATTGTCACTACAATTAACCTTGACCTGTGGAGGATGGCTACTTTCATTTAACAATGATGATAAGCAACAGTCATTGTTCTACGGCAAGCAAGTTGGCAAGAATCGATATTACACAGCAGTTATCACACAAACACCTGTTGAAAAACCCAAAACATATAAGCTAGCTGTTGAGATTTTAAATATAGGCGATAGTAATGGCGTCTATTCTTCAATAGGTAAAGCACTAGTATATGTATACAAGAACGAACAACAATTTAAATTTCAACGTGGAGATACCATTCTGCTAACCGACGCATGGCTACCTGTAAAGAATTCAGGCAATCCCTACGAATTCAATTATGCTCAATTTGCTGCGCGCAATAATATCTATTATCAACAGTTTATCTCAGCCGATAAAATCCAACTTATTGGACGTAGCGAAAAAGTGAATATTGTAGATCGGGTGCATGATGCCTGTATGGTACAACTGGCTAAATACCTACCAGAAAGAAAATCATTAGGCTTAATGCAGGCAATGTTGATTGGTGATGAAGTGAATCTAGATAACGATACCCGTCAATCTTATTCCGAAACCGGTATTGTACATATTATAGCCATATCCGGTTCTCATATTACTTTCTTTTTTGTACTCATCAGCTTTCTGTTGGGTTGGATACGCAACAAAAAATATCATTGGTTGAAATACTTGCTGGCTTTACCTCTTATATGGTTTTATGTTTTGATGGCAGGTGCAGCGCCATCGGCCATACGTGCGGCAGTTATGTTCTCTTTATTATCTATTGGCTTCGCTTTACAAAGACAACCTAATTCACTTAATCAGCTTTTTGCTACTGCATTTATATTGCTATGCGTTGAGCCTATGTGGCTCTACTCTATCGGATTTCAATTGTCCTTCTTAGCAGTATTATCTCTCATTGTTTTCTATCGCCCTATTTATCATTGCGTTGATACACCTAATAAAATTATTAGAGCATTATGGTCGGCGGTAGCCGCCAGCTTGGCTGCTGAATTATTAGTGGCCCCCCTGGTCGTTTACTATTTCCACTTGTTCCCGCTATGGTTCATTGTAGCCAATCTGGCAGCATACCTATTTATGGGCGTAGTATTGGTAATTGGTATATTAATTATTGTATTCAGTGCTTTGCCTGGTATTGCATCAATTTTGGGTAGCATCACAATAATCTTGGTAAGGGGGTTCAATAATCTGGTTACTTTCTTCCAAACCTGCAACCCACGTTCCTTTAGCTTCCTGCAAATAGACATTGTACAGCTGCTGATTGTATATCTCATTATTACGGGTTCGGCTGTTTTTATTATGAAGAAACAACGCGTTGCAGTAGTTGCAGCAATGGTAGGGTTCTTAATATTGGTAACCTTATTATTTATTGACGATCGTAAGGCAGTTCATCAACAGCGTCTCATCGTTTACAACATTAACCATAAAACCTATATTGAACTTATACAGGGCGAATATCATATCCCTCTCACCAGTGACACCCTGACCAAAGCGGAATACAATTATTGTGTAAAACCTGCTCATATACATTGGCATGCATGGCGCCAAAAGGCCCATCAATATAATCCGTACTATAAGCTCGGGCATAGTACGATTGCCATATTGGAAGATCAGGCAATGGGTAAGTATACCTCTATAAATTACCTGATCATTACTCAGCCATACAAATCCAATGCTAATATTATTCAGAAATATCATCCCCGAAAGCTGATACTAAGCAGCCAGCTATCCCGCAAACAGGTTGCAGTATGGCTCGACTCCTGCAAACAGGCTGGAATGCCCGTCCACACAATTTCTACCGATGGTGCCTTCATATTGTCGGTTCATTAACATGCAATTCCCATAAGCTTGCTATCTTCGCGGCTCAATTCAGCTAAAATTCTATATATGGAACGCCGCATTCAATCAGCTTTAATATCTGTATTCTATAAAGACGGACTAGAACCCATTGTCCGTGAACTCCACAAGCATGGTGTAAAACTGTATTCTACAGGTGGCACTCAATCGTTTATTGAAGACTTGGATATTCCATGTACAGCAGTTGAAGATGTTACCAGCTATCCATCAATATTAGGTGGCCGTGTTAAAACCTTACACCCTAAAGTATTCGGTGGCATCCTCGCTCGCGGAGATTATGAAGACGACCAAAAACACTTAGCAGAATATGAAATTCCGTTGCTTGACCTGGTGATCGTTGACTTGTATCCGTTCGAGGAAACAGTAAAAAGCACTTCTGAAGAAAAATTGATTATTGAAAAAATAGACATCGGTGGTGTATCGTTGATACGTGCTGCTGGTAAGAATTATAAAGACGTTGTGATTGTTGCATCGCGCAACCAATATAGTGATCTGCTGCAATTGCTACAGGAAAAAGGTGGCGATACTGCGCTGGAAGACCGTCGCAAATTTGCCGCTGCTGCTTTTGCTGAATGTGCACATTATGACGTAGCTATTGCCGACTACTTCAACAATAACGAAGGTGCTAACTACCAGCTTTCATTTGGCAATAAGCAATCTCTGCGCTACGGCGAGAACCCACACCAGAATGCTGCGTTCTATGGTGATCTGGATGCTTTGTTCAATAAACTGAATGGTAAAGAACTCTCCTTCAACAACCTGGTAGATGTGGATGCTGCATGTCAAATCATAGCTGAATTTGAAAAGCCGGCGTTTGCGGTTATTAAACATACTAATGTATGCGGTATAGCTGAACGCAATAATGTTTCAGATGCCTGGGATGCTGCCTTGGCTAGCGATCCTGAAAGTGCTTTTGGTGGTGTGCTAATCACTAACCAGACCATTGACGCTGCTGTTGCACAAAAAATAAATGAGCTGTTTTTCGAGATATTGCTGGCACCTTCTTACAGTGAAGAAGCACTGGCTATCCTGAAAGGCAAGAAGAACCGCATCATATTAGAACAGAAGCAAAAACTGTCTATAAAGAAAGAATTTAAACGCATACTGAACGGTGTGTTGGTGCAAGATGCTGATGCTACCAGCTACGCTGATTGGAAAGAAGCGGGCGCACGCGATTGCACTGAGGCCGAAAAGCAAGATCTGGCTTTTGCTAACATCGTTTGCAAGCATCTAAAGTCTAACGCTATTGCACTGGTAAAAAACAAACAGCTGGTAGGTAAGGGTTGCGGACAAACCAGCCGCATAGATGCATTGCGCCAGGCAGTTGAAAAATCAAAGCAGTTTGGTTTTGCTTTGGAAGGTGCAGTAATGGCTTCGGATGCATTCTTCCCTTTCGATGATTGTGCACGTATGGCACATGAGGCAGGTATTACCGCTATAATACAACCGGGTGGTTCTATGCGCGATAACGATACCATACAATTCTGCAAAGACCATAACATGGCTTTGGTGATGAGCGGCTTGCGCCATTTCAAACACTAATTATTATATTCACAGTCTATGGTATCAATACTCATAGATGATGAGCTTATTCTTCGTTCCTTTACGCCGGAAGACGCCCCTGCGCTCTTCCGTGCTGTGGACGAGTCGCGCACGCACCTGCGCCCCTGGTTGCGTTGGGTAGATGCTACTACCAAACAGGAACATATTGTGCAGTTCATACAGCGCACTATGCAGCAACTGCACGATCAGCGCGCCCTTGAGCTAGGCATTGTGTTAAACCGTGAGATAATAGGGGGTTTAGGCATGCACGAATGGGATCATATGCATAAAAAGGCTCAGGTAGGCTACTGGATACGTAAGGAACACGAGGGAAAAGGTATTGTTACTAAA
>JAEZIL010000168.1 GCA_023436685.1 Bacteroidota bacterium
GTGGTGCAGGTGGCAGTTGGTAGTTTTCTCTTTATTTAAAAATATATGGGTTGGTTTGTACTGATAGCTTAGCGCTTGTTAGGTATAAACCGGCCCATTTCTGTTTTAAACAACGTTTCCATACAAACAAATATACTCTTTGATGCTGATGGTATAACTTATTTATATTAGCAGCAGTTATGCAAGTGTTCAAAAACATACTGCTGGCAGGGGTAAATGGTAAACCCATAGCTACTGATATATTTTATCTAAATACTGCCAGGGCCAAACCTGTTGTTATTTATGCGCATGGTTTTAACGGCTTTAAAGATTGGGGCAATTTTGACCTGATAGCATCGCAATTTGCATCGCAAGGGTTTGTATTTGTAAAGTTCAATTTCTCGCATAATGGTACCACTGCTGATAAGCCGGAAGAGTTCGCAGACCTGGAAGCGTACTCTGAAAATAATTATACAAAAGAGCTGTACGACCTTGGTAAAGTGATAGACTGGGTATCTGATACCAACAATAAACATGAGGCTCATATAAACAATGGTAAAGTGTATTTACTAGGCCATAGCATGGGTGGAGGTATAGGGCTTATTAAAGCATCAGAAGATCGACGAATAAAAGCTGTTGCCACATGGGCATCTATAGCTGAATGCAAAACACCGTGGGGTAGCTGGCCATCTGAAAAAATAAAAGAATGGATAGACCGGGGTATACAAACAGTTAAGAATAGCAGAACGGGCCAGGACATGCCTCTGAAATACCAGCTGTTTGAAGATTATCAATTTAACAGGCAGCGACTGGATATAGAGCAGGCAATAAAAAAACTACAAGTACCGTTATTATTGTGTCATGGGTTAAGTGATACGTCGGTTAGTGTAGATAAAGCATATAAACTGCGTGAATGGAAGCCGGAAGCAGAGTTGTTTTTAGTGGATTCAGATCATGTGTTTGGCCGTAAACATCCGTGGATTGCAGCTACCTTACCCGGTCCTATGCAATTGGTTTTAGATAAAACACTGGAATTTTTTAGCAAGGTATCTTCATCAAATTAATATACCTGTAGATCAGTAATATGCATAGCTAAATTTTAGTTATATGCCTATAACAACATACTATTAACAAATTATTTTCTATCTTCAGGCAAGAATAAAAAAAATTAAAGACTAGTGCAGAGCGCAATAACAAAGAAACAAATAGTAAAATTTGCACCGAAAGGTGAAGACAGTTTTTATGATGCAGTAAAAAAAGGAGTGGACGCATATTTCGCCGATAAAAACATCAGTAAGCATGCAAATACCACAATGAAGATAAAGACCATTGTTATGGTCTGCCTATATTTTGTCCCGTTCATTTTTATTGTATCAGGTTTGGGTACCGTGAGCCCCTGGCTATTTTATGCTTTATGGGTACTAATGGGTTTTGGTATAGTAGGCATAGGTGCGTCGGTAATGCACGATTCCAACCATGGTTCCTATTCTGAAAACGAGAATGTTAATAAAGCTTTGGGCGCGTTGCTTAACCTTATTGGCGGCTACGATCAAAACTGGAAAATACAACACAATATTCTACACCATACCTACACTAACCTTGACGGACTTGATGAGGACATAGAAGGAACTGTACTGATACGTATGTCTCCACACCGGCCTTTATGGGGTATACATCGGTACCAGCATATTTATTCCTGGTTTCTTTATTCGCTCATGAACCTTATGTGGGTGTTTGTAAAAGACTACAAACTGATCTTCCGTTATCATAAAAACGACCTGTTACGCAAACAAAAGCTCACACTCAGAAAAGCCCTTATAGAAGTTACGGCCATAAAATCGGTATATCTTATAGCTACGCTGGGTTTACCTTTAATTTTCTCGGGTATGGAGGTGTACCAAGTGCTGTTAGGCTTCCTTTTTATGCATATGGTGGCGGGGCTGTCATTAGCATGCATTTTTCAACCTGCACACGTAATGGAAACTTCAAGTTTTGAACAACCTTCGGATGAGCGTAAAATGGAAAATAGCTGGGCTGTGCACCAATTGTTGAATACTACCAACTTTGCCCCCAAAAGCAAAATCACTTCCTGGTTTATTGGTGGTTTGAATTACCAGATTGAGCACCACCTGTTTCCGCAAATATGCCACGTGCATTACCCACAATTATCAAAAATAGTGAGGCAAGCTGCAGAAGAACGCGGCCTTCCTTATAATGTTCAGCCAACTGTATTGCAGGCTATCTTGTTGCACGGTAAAATGTTGCACGTGCTTGGTTGCAAAGCACGTTTTGCCAGGGCATATCCAGCGTTAGCCAGTTAGGTATCTACCGTTGTTATTAAACCTACTTGCATTGAATGTGCAATAGCATCGCGGCTATGTACAAAATAGCATACTTCGGTGTTTAACGCGCGTATATTTTCAGCAATAACATCTATTTGTGTGCGCCTGGTTTTGCGTACGTGCCGCAGGTATACACATACAATACGGCCTGGAAATGTTTCTACTATTTTCTGATATATAAAAGGGTCTTGCTGTGTATCGTCTCCCAATAAAACAAATTTCCTATGTGGGAACTCCTTTAACAGCCGTGCTATACGCATAAATTTACCCGAATGTTTGCCTTGTCCGGTAGCCAGAAACTGATGCCATTGCTTTAACTGGCTTAACAAGAATACACCTTCAGGCAATTCATAATTTCTGCAAAATTCTTTCAGGTATTCATACAAATTCCATTCGCTGCTAGATACAAAGAAGAATGGGTTTTGTGTATCGGGCGTTGTGTTCGACTCTGCCAGAAGCTGATAATGCTTTACCACACCTTCAAAGGGCTTACGCGTACGTGCATTTTTTGTAAGTAATACGTATAGCCTTTTTCGCCATTTTGACGAATGGGAGATCAAAAAAGTATCATCTATATCAGACACAAAAGCATACTGTGTTTGATATGGTACTAAGATGGTACCCTCACCATTAACATGAGAGCCGTCGGGGAAAAAGGCCTTTACCTCTATTTTAGTCCACCCTTTTTGCAACGGAACTTCCGATTTCCATTCCAGTTTAAAGAAACCATCCTGTTCTGTTGTAGCCTCAATCAATTGATGATGCCATTGCAGCTGAACCTTAACGCCTTCATAAGGCCTGGCCAGGAACATACGTACAAGGGAAACGGTGTTACTTATAAAATTTTTTTTATAGCTCTTTTTGGGCAGGGGTGATCTTTTAAACACGTGTCCAAATACCAGTAACATATCTTCATCGCCATAGCCATGGTATACTTTCACAACAGGATCGGGAGATATCCGCATCCAGTATTTCATCTTCAGGCGTATGTTTTTGAAAAACGAGTTGGGCATGTGCTGAGGCTGGTGTACTTTTTATTATAACTTTAGAAAAACTAAATAAGCGTGCCAGATAACGGTAGATTGACAATCTTGTTTGTATTAAACCCTATTTCGGGCGGTGTGCCCAAATCTGAAATAGAATCATTTATAAACCAGTATACAAAGGAAAGAAATATTGAGTACGAAATTTTTCATACTACAGGCAGCCACGATAAAGAATCTGTAAAACATTGGATAAAAAGTATCAACCCCGACCGTGTAGTAGCTGTAGGTGGAGATGGCACATTAAAACTTGTTGCAGAGGTGTTGATAGGATCTGATATACCAATAGGCATCATACCCGCAGGCTCGGCCAATGGCATGGCTAAAGAATTGGAACTGCCTACTGACGTTGAAGAATGTATGGAAATGATTGTGAAGGGCAATAGCGAACGTATAGATGTAATATCTATTAACAACAATGATATTTGCCTGCATTTAAGTGACATAGGTATGAATGCCCAACTGGTAAAATATTTTGAGGATAGGGGTTTGAGAGGGAAATTAGGTTATGCAAGGGGTGTGCTTCGTATGCTGTGGCGACGCTTGCTACTACAAGTAACAATAAGTGACGGGCACAATAAAATTGAGAGAAATGCTTTTATGGTGGTGTTGGCAAATGCACGCATGTATGGAACAGGTGCAATGATAAACCCTGATGGCGATCTGCAGGATGGCATTTTTGAGGTGATAGTGATACGGCGCCTGACAATTTTTGCCCTGGTGAAAATGTTTTTCAGGAAAGAGAAGTTTAGCAGCAGATTTATAGAGATACTTCCCGCCCATTCAGTAAACATACATGTGAGAAAGAAAGCCTATTTCCAGGTAGATGGTGAATATAAGGGCAAAACCAAATCAATTCATGCCGAAGTAAAAAAACATGCATTAAGTATCATTAAGCCATAGTTTAGCACTGTGCTTTCATATTTGGGATGACTACCTGTTGGTAAGGTTTTTATATATATGCAGCAAATAAGAGGCAATGATACATCCCGACACAGAATTGCGGTATATCAATGAAGAGAAAGGTTATGGCGTAGTTGCAACACAGTTCATTCCTAAAGGTACAATTACCTGGATTGGAGATGAGCTGGATCAGGTATTTACTATAGAACGTTTAAATAAAATGCCATTCGAAATACGGGCTATAGTTGATAAGTATAGTTACCGGGATAAAGAAGGTGAATTTATACTTTGCTGGGACCATGCCCGGTTTGTAAATCATAGCTTCAATTCAAATTGTATATCTACCCCCTATAATTTTGAGCTGGCCGTAAGAGATATACAGCCCGGCGAGGAATTGACAGATGACTATGGGTATTTGAACCTCACTAGACCTTTATTTTTCCCTCCGGAAAAAGGTAGTTCCCGTAATGCTGTTATGCCGGATGATCTATTGCATTTTCATAGTGAATGGGATGCTAAGCTTATTAGCGCCTTCAGGCATTTTAACCTGGTACAACAACCATTAGTAAAGTTTATTGAGAAGAGGTTTGTCGAAAAGGTCAAAGCCGTAGCAGCTGGCCAGCAACCTATGGATTCAATATTGAATTGTTATTACGACCCAAATAAGTATAGAAAAGCGGCATAATGCTGTGCAACTGTAAAACAACTTTTATGAAGAATATAATTGTGCTTATTGTAGCTGTATTATTAACTAATATGGTAACTGCCCAAAATTGCTGTACTCAGCATGGCTCATGGGAAATGCTTGCATTAAACGCTGACTTTAAAGAGGCCCATTTGGCGCCTGAACCTTTTAACTATACACCTGCCGAAAATGCAGGTATGATAAAATTTGAAACCTTGCAGGCCGACAGGCCCGGTATGGCTTACTATATACCATCAGATCAACCAACTACCAAAGTGCTTATTGTATTTCATGAATGGTGGGGACTGAATGATTACATAAAAAAAGAAGCTGAGAATTGGCAAAGATTGCTGGGAAATGTTGATGTATACGCAGTGGATTTATATGATGGCCAGGTTGCAGACAGCCCTGCGTTAGCAAGCAAGTTGTCTTCAGGTATGGATGAGAAAAGAGGTGAAGCAATAATAAAAGGTTTGCTAAGCCATATTGGTAATGATAAGCAGGTTGCAACACTTGGCTGGTGTTTTGGCGGGGCATGGGCGCTTACCGCCGGCGTGCTGGCAGGCAATAATTCGGTAGGCGTGGTAGATTATTATGGTTTTCCTGAAGAGGACGAGAGAAAAATAAAACCGCTGCAAAGCGATGTGCTATATATATATGCTACAAAAGATAAATTTATCACAGCCAATTTAGTGGCCGACCTGCAACAAAAGGTGGAAGCCACAGGGCATAAATTTACTTTACATTCCTTCGATGCAGTACATGCATTTGCCAATCCGAGCAATCCAAAGCACGATGCTTTAGCAACAAAACAAGCAGAACAACTTGCCAGAAAGTTTTTGATGGATAAACTCCAGTTGAATTAACAACAATAGCCTGATTAACTGCCACAGCTTACTGTGGCAGTTTTGTATTGTAATGATAAGCGTTTGATAACTGGGTAATAATTGCCATATTTGGCACTATGAAACAACGTATTGAGGCATTAACTGCAACCAGGGCCATTGCCGCACTTTTGGTTGTAGTGTTTCATTACGGATGTACCGTGTTCCCCTTTAACTTACAAGAACATTTTTTCAGGCAAGGAAACCTTGCAGTAGGCTACTTTTTCGTATTGTCAGGGTTTGTAATGTATCTGTCTTATGCAAATAAGGGCGTAGTGTATGGTGATTTTATAAAGCGCAGGGTAGCCAGGATATGGCCCTTATATGTCTTTGCTATTTTACTCTCTGCAGGCTACCCTTTATTTCAGTATTTCGTACGATCGGGCTCTTTGCCCGACAGGTTTGGTACAGCTCTTATATTGAATTTGTCTTTGCTACAAGCACATATACCTGGTTTTGCACTTACGGTCAATTCTCCTGGTTGGTCCTTATCGGTTGAAATGTTTTTCTATTTACTTTTTCCGCTATTATTGCCGTTGTGCAAAAGTAAGCCAGGCAAATTCTTCGCCCTATCAATAGTGGTTTATATTATTTCCCAAGTTTTCCATTTATGGATAGTAAATACCAATAAGCCAGAATGGGGTACCAAACTGCATGAATTGGTATACTATCAACCTTTTTTTCATTTAAACCAGTTTATGCTGGGTATGTGTGGTGCCATGTACTTTAAGCAGCTTAAGGTCAGGTTAGCTGGGCTGGTATCCATATTGTTTCTTGCACTAATCATTGTGCTTATCAATTATATGCCGGGCTCAGTTAGTTTACACAATGGCCTATTAGCCCCGTTGTTTTTATTGCTTATTGTATCGATAGCTTCATTAAATAGAACCCCATTATTATTTCCTCCATTAGTTTTTTTGGGCGAAATAAGCTACGGAATTTATATTCTACAGGAGCCGGTGCACTTTTACTTTATGAAATGGAATATGAGCTCTGGCCACCTTTCCGAAACTGTGTCTTTTTATTCCTATTTAGTATTGCTTATTACACTCTCTGCAATATGTTATTATTTGATTGAGTTGCCCTTCAGGCGAATAATATCAGGTAAGCAACCTCAGATGCCGGCTGATACATATTCTCTTTAGTTTTATTTCTGAAAAGCTTATCTTCGGCGTTCTTTTTAATGCTATTTTAATTGAATATGAAAAAACTTGTACAGTTCAGTTTTGTACTACTGGCCCTATTATCAGCATATTCGCATACTGCAAATGCTGAAGCCCGGAAAAATCGAATGAATATTATTGTCGATCGGGAAAAAGAACAAAAAACCTTTACTGCAATAAATGGTATGTGGTATAAGGATGATGCTTTCAACCCGGCTTTGGCCGATGCCCAGCTGCACCAATGGGAAGCATTAACCATAAATTCTAATAGGCTTAAGGCGCTAATAGCGGAAAGGCAAGCAGCAATAACGCTTACGGTACCCGGTTTGCATGGTAACCATTACGAGCTTGAGCTGATACGATATGACTTTTTCTCGAAAGATTTTAAAGTAAGAACAGTAGCTAATGGTATAGCGGCCGATTTTGGATATAACGCCGGTGCATACTATAGGGGTGTTGTTAAAGGCCATGATGGCTCTATAGCATCTGTATCGTTTTTTGATAACGAAGTATATGCTATTTTTTCAATGCCAGGGCAGCCCGGCAATTTTGTAATTGTTCCTAATACCCTAAATAGTATAAACGATGGACAGAGTTATCTTTTGTACAACGATATAGATATTAAAAACCCACAACAGGCTGCCGGTTGTGGTACCGATAAACTACCTGTTATCAATACTCCTAATCTTGGCAACCAAAAAAATATATACAGTACCTGTAAAGATGTAGAAGAATACCTGGTGATAGACTATGGTACCTATATGCGTAAAGGTGGAGATGCAGCTGCAATAGTGTCTCTTACTAACTATGTGACTGCGGTGTATAATATGATAGCAACGCTGTATCGCAACGATGGTATTTACACAAGTATTAAGCTGATTGATGTGAATACTACTGTTGATGCTTATCAATCTCTTCCCGACGAGTCGATAGAGTGGTTGTTTACGTTTGGAGACGAGGTGATGAATAATTTGCATGGTGCAGATCTTTCAATGCTTATCTCTACAAAATCCGCAGGTATGGGCGGTATTGCGTGGCTTAATGCATTATGTAGCAACTACAGTGGTCCTGATGGGCATGGGCCTTATGCTTTCTCTAATATCAATGGCAACTTTACGGGCTCTACACTGCCGTCATATCATTGGGATATACAAGTAATGGCACATGAAATGGGGCACAATCTTGGTTCGCCGCACACACATGCATGTTTTTGGAACGGAGACCAAACTAATATTGATGGCTGTGCACCTACAGCTAATATAGACTATAAGGAAGGTAGCTGCCCTGTAGGCCCTGTACCTCCAGGATCGGTTGGTGGTAGCATTATGAGTTATTGCCATTTACTAAACAATGTGGGAATTAAGTTTACAAATGGCTTTGGTGAACAACCTGCACAATTAATAAGGGATGAAATAGCTAATTCCAGCTGCGCTACTGAATATATAGCAAAAACACCCGTTAATGTTGCGGATTCTGTGCTTATTGCCAATCGTGAATGTGAAGATGAGTTGGGAGTGCCTCACTATTGGAACGACAATAACAACATGGATGAAAGCGACGATATTATTGCCCTGTCTTTGAAAAAGAATGGTAACGAGATCTATAATCTTGATAGTCCTGCAGCAAAGTTTGATGTAAGAGTTGTGACAGGCGTGAAGTTTGGCAGCAACAAAGCAGATACAATAAAAGTATTGAATACAGTGCCGGGGCTTAAAATGTACAATGTTGCATCTGCCCGCTATTGGAGAATGACTGCGAAGCAGCCTACTACTAATGTAGAGATCATGTTCCCATTCACTAAAACCGATATTAAGGATATAGATGGTGGTGTTGCGGGGAACAATTTGACTGCGCCTGACTTATTTATGTACCAGGTAAACAGGAATATATATCCTGCTGCAAGTGGCGGACTACCCGGTGCAACTGCACTTGATATAAATTATCTTACCAATGGTAGTATTGTTAGCCCAACACAATGGTCTATGGATATAACGGTAGATACATTTGTTGCTCATGCACTTACTAAATATTTATATGGTGGTGCCATGTTCTACAGCTTTACACATCCTGTATCGGTGAGCAATGTAAACGAAATACAAGATCTGAAGTTCTATCCCAATCCTACTGCTACAGCCTGGACGGTATGGGTGCCTGCTATGATTGGGGAAGCCAGTATGACACTTTATTCGGTTGATGGTAAAAAAGTAGCAAACCAGGCATTGCAGGTAGACGAATTGAATATTGTTGATGCAAGCGGGCTACCGTCGGGTATATATTATTACCGCGTTACAAGCGGCACGCAAATTTTTACAGGGTCTCTAAAAAAGCAATAATTTTTTTAGGATAACAAAAACATCGTAATCTTGCAATATGAAAATGATGCAGAAATATACCCATAAGTGTCGTAAGCATTCGTGCTGTGCCGGGGGTATTGCTTCATTATAGTATTTAATAGAATAAAATAATCAAGATAGCCCTTCGGTTTTTCCGGAGGGCTTTTTTTATAACAACCAATAAACTACAACAAAATGGAGCTGATCAACAAAAAGATCTGCATGGCCAAAGACATTGGGATACACGGCAACTTGTTTGGCGGTATACTTATGTCCTGGATTGATGAAGCCGCTGCCGCTTATGCAACGGAATATTGCTCAACCCCCAATATGGTGACATTGCGCGTAGGGGAGCTATTGTTTAAGAAACCAATAAAAGCAGGCAACCACATACGTATGTATGGTAAGGTGGCTCATTTAGGCCGTACTTCAATTAGCCTTGATATTGAAGTGCGAAAGTATAATTTGTATAGTGGCGATGAAACAGTGGTATGTACAACTTCTATAACATTTGTACGTATTGATGATGATGGCCATCCTACGGCCATTGGCGACTCAATAAGAAGAAAACATACCGTTGCTACTTTGGCAACAGAGCTTAATTAATAAGGGCGGTATTACCGCCCTTATTAATTTATTATCGCTTTTGCGGCCTACCAGCCATCGCCATCCAGCACATTACCTATGCCGCCCAGTATACTACCTTCCTCTTTACGTTTGTAAGTGCCATAGGCAAGTATGCGGCCTGCAAGGCGGCTAATAGGCAGCGTTTGTATCCAAACAGTGCCGGGTCCACGCAAGGTGGCAAAAAATACACCTTCTCCGCCAAACAATGTGTTCTTTATACCGCCTATGAACTGTATATCGTAATTAACAGAGCTGGTAAACGCTACAATACAACCGGTATCTACCTTTAATAATTCTCCCGGTAATAGTTCTTTCTGAAGTACATGGCCCCCCGCATGTACAAACGCTAATCCATCACCTTCAAGCTTTTCCATTATAAAGCCTTCTCCGCCAAATAAGCCCGTGCCTAATTTGCGCTGAAATTCTATACCTATTGCTACACCTTTAGCAGCGCATAAAAAAGCATCTTTCTGGCATATAACTTTATGTCCTAGCTGTTGCAGATCAAGCGGAATTATTTTACCTGGATATGGAGAGGCAAATGATACACGTTTTTTTCCTTGCCCTACATTGGTATACGTGGTCATAAATAGGCTTTCACCCACCAGCAGCCTTTTCCCGGCCGATAGTAATTTGCCCATGATGCCCGAACTTTGTTGCTGTTGGCTGCCATCGCCAAATATGGTGTTCATTTGTATACCATCATCCATCATCATAAAGCTACCCGATTCTGCAATGGCAGTTTCCTGGGGGTCTAGCTCTACTTCCACATATTGCATTTCTTCGCCAAAAATGTGGTAGTCTATTTCATGATTGTTGCGCATAGTTGCTTTTCAGTTTTGTAATGTCAAAGCTATATACTTCTATTTATTCTATGTAACAATTCACCGTCGGTATATCGTTATTTACCGTCGGGTAGTATACTTATAAGCAAGGCAGGGCAAGGCTCTGTTAAGTAAATGAAATGCTAAAAGCATGACTGGCGGAAAGCGGGTTCCGCTTTTTTTCGTAAATTACTGCCTCATTCAAGTTTTAATAAATTACATGGAATTTCAAGATCGGAATCAATTTGCCCAGTATACTGTTTTAGAAAGCAATCCTGCGAAGCCAATAGCCAAAACATTTATGGCGAATGTGTTTTTATGGATGTTTGCCGCATTGGGCATATCTGCATTTTTTGCCTATTTGTTTGCTACATCACCGCAGTTGATGCAATACCTTATCAATGCAACAGGTTCGGGTTTAAGTATATTTGGTTGGGTAGTCATGCTTTCCCCCATAGCATTTGTACTGCTATTATCAGGCGGTATCAATCGTTTTTCATACCCCGTACTCATTAGCTTGTTTATACTGTTTGCCGCGCTTATGGGTATGAGCTTAAGCTTTGTCTTATTAGTATATACAGCAGGCTCTATAGTAGGTTGCTTTGCTGCCGCATCGGTTATGTTTGGCGTAATGGCTGTTATGGGGTATACTACCAATAAAGATCTTACCGGTTTCGGGCGTATAATGATGATGGGCCTCATAGGCATTATTGTAGCTTCTATTATTAACTGGTTCCTTAAAAGCTCACAATTAGAATATATTGTAAGCATAATAGGTGTAATGGTATTTACGGGCCTTACAGCTTACGATGTGCAAAGGTTGAAGCGCATAGGTGAAGGAATGGAATATGAAGGCGTACCAGCAGAAAATGTACGTAAAACATCTATTCTTGGTGCTATGACTCTTTATCTCGATTTTATCAACCTGTTTCTTATGCTTTTGAGGCTGTTTGGCGGCAGAAGAGATTAGTGCAGATATAAATTTAAAGAAACCGGGCTTGCCCGGTTTCTTCTTGTATAGGCTACAAATTCAGGAGCACTAATTAATTTTCGTACCTTTAGCACTTAATTTTTATTATTTTTAGCAAATTCGGCGGTAAGTAATACACGTGAACTGGTAACTCTATAAGGGTTTTAAAAATTGACGTATTGTGTATCCGCTGTCATTATAAATATATATATAGATGGGATGTGGCTATTGTGGTTCTGGTGCCAACGGAAAACCCAACGGTTGTAAAGGAAATGGTGGTTGTAGTACAGGTGGATGTAACCGAATGAACGTTTTCGACTGGTTGAGCGCTTTGCCCTTGCACGATAGTGCAAAACCTTACCCGATAATAGAAGTAACTTTTAATAAAGGTAGCAGGAAAGACTTTTTCCGGAACAGTACCGGCCAAATACTTGAAAAAGGCGAATGGATAGCTGTAGAAGGCATCAGCGGCTTTGATATTGGGCAGGTAAGCCTTACAGGCGAGCTGGTGAAGCTACAGATGAAAAAGTATAATGTTACGGATGATCCTCAAATGAAGCGTGTGCTCCGGCTGGCTACAGATGAGGACCTGCAGCTTTATAACAAGCATAAAGAGCGCGAGCCCGAATTGCTAACACGATCAAGGGCTATAGCACGCAACCTGAACCTGGAAATGAAACTTTGCGAAGTTGAGATTCAGGCAGATGGGAAGAAAGCCACTTTTTTCTATACGGCTGAACAGCGTGTTGATTTTCGTGAACTTATTAAGCTCTATGCCGGCGATTTCAAGGTCAAGGTGGAGATGCGCCAGATAGGTGCGCGACAGGAAAGTGGTAAGGTAGGAGGGATAGGTTCTTGTGGCAGGGAACTTTGTTGTAGTACCTGGCTTACCGATTTTAAATCGGTAAATACGACGGCAGCACGCTATCAAAACCTTTCCATTAATCAAACCAAATTGAGCGGGCAATGCGGCCGCTTAAAATGCTGTCTGAATTATGAGCTGGATACTTATATGGATGCCTTAAGGGTATTTCCCGATAGTGCAGATGTATTGGAAACAGTGAAAGGCCGTGCAACATTACAGAAACGCGATATTTTCAAAAACCTGATGTGGTATAGCTATTACGATAGTAATAAGCAATACCCCATGACCATAGACAGGGTAAAGGAGATAATAAGGCAAAATAAGGAAGGTATCAAGCCAGAAGAGCTACAGCCCGTAGAACTGGAAGTGAGCAGTAATAAAGCAGGTATGAAGGTGGATGTAGGCTTTGTGAACGACGTAGGCCAGATAAGCCTGAAAGCTCTTGAAAAAGGCAATAAGAAAAAAGGACAAGGCAAGGGTAGCCAGCAACAAAAAGGTGGCGGGCCACAAGGGCAAAGGCCTCAGGGTAACCGGCCACAGCAACAAGCTGAGGGTAAAGGGCAGCAACCGCAGCGCAACCAGGGTGGTGGTCAGCAACAGGGGCAAAGGCCACAAGGCAATCGTCCGCAGCAGGGTGGTAGCCAGCAACAAAGGCCACAAGGTAAC
>JAEZIL010000192.1 GCA_023436685.1 Bacteroidota bacterium
GCCTAAAAAGAAGGTACAAAAGGCCGAAGCCAGGCAACAAAGCGGTAAGAAGCCGGCTAAACGTAAAAAATAATACATGCACAGTTTCAGCCTTTTAGTTGAACTATTTGAAGAACGCTTAAGAGAATCCCTGCCTTTTCCTCAACTGCCTTCGGGCCTCTACGATCCGTGCAGGTATTTTATGGAGCTGGGTGGCAAACGAGTTCGCCCGGTGCTATGCCTTATGAGCAATGAGTTGTTTGGTGACATTACCGATGATGCCTGGCATGGAGCAATGGGTATTGAATTGTTCCACAATTTTACACTGATTCATGATGATATTATGGATAAGGCGCCATTACGCAGGGGCAAAGAAACTGTACATGAAAAATATAGCCTTACTACAGCTATTCTCTCGGGCGATGTGCTGAATATATATGCATATGACCAATTGGCTAAAATACATACCAATCTGCCGCAAAATACTTCAGTTGTTCAACAAAACATCTATAGAAGTTTGCGAGGGCCAGCAATGGGATATGGATTTTGAAACACGTGATGATGTGAGCATTGAAGAGTATATACACATGATAACGCTGAAGACATCGGTACTGCTGGCTTGCAGCCTTAAAATGGGGGCACTGTTAGGTGGGGCCACAGAAGGCAATGCAAATAAGTTGTATGAGTTTGGTAAGAACCTGGGTATAGCCTTCCAATTACAGGATGATTACCTGGATGCCTTTGGCCATACCGATAAATTAGGAAAGCAGAATGGTGGCGATATCATTGCCAATAAAAAAACTTATCTGCATTTAAGCGCGTTAAATAAAGCCAACCACCTGCAGCGTAAGGAAATAGATGAGGTACTGCTAATGGAGAGTGCCGAGAAAGTGCCTGCAATGCTAAATTTGTTTGCCAATACAAAAGCCGATGTTGCATGCCGTGAAGCAGTACAGCAATATTCCGATCTGGCTTTTAAGAGTTTAGAAGAAGCGGCTGTAATAAGTAAGCGCAAAGAGCCTTTGTTTGAATTAGCACAATATTTATTAATGCGCGACAGGTAATTTTTTGCTTTTTGAGCCTTACTTTTTAATTTCAAATATGAATTACTGGCTGGTAAAATCAGAACCTTTTAAATATAGTTGGGAGCAGTTTAATAAAGATGGCAAAACCCATTGGGATGGTGTACGTAACTATGCTGCGCGCAACAATCTAAAAGCTATGCAAAAAGGTGATCATGTGTTTTTCTACCATAGTAATGAAGGCCTGGCCATTGTAGGTATAGCCGAAGTAGTGAAACCCGCCTATCAGGATCCTACCACCGATGATCCGAATTGGGTAGTTGTGGATCTGAAACCGGTACAAACATTAAAGAATCCCGTTACACTAGCTGATATAAAAGCCGAGCCGAGCCTGGCCGATATGGACCTTGTACGCTTGTCGCGTTTATCGGTAGGGGCTGTTAAGCCTGCTGAGTATAAAAAGATAATGAAAATGGCAGGGCACTAATCCAGCATTTCTGCCATAACTTTTTTCCGGGCAACCCGTTTACGAGTAGTGCTCTTTTGTCTTTGAACTTTCCATTCGCGTTGCAGCTGCTTTGTGGTTTTACGGCTGCCATCGTGGCTCCAGCCAGGCACGTTAAACAAATAGCCTAATTTTTGTTTAAAGCCAATGGGTTGCTTCAGGTCCTGGCCAATACTTTTCCATTCATGAAAGATAATGCCTACGGGGTGGTGTGGATCTTCAACAGGTGAAGTTAGTCCGTAAACGGGTGGTTCTTCAGGCATTTCTTCAGCAAACGTGCCAAACATTCTGTCCCATATAATGAGCGCCATGCCCATATTCTTATCCAGATAAGGAATGTTACTGGCATGGTGCACGCGGTGGTGCGATGGGGTTACAAATATATATTCAATGATTTTCGGCAACTTTCCTATGGCTTGTGTATGTACCAGTATGCCATATATCTGGGTAATAGCATACATGAACAAAATATCTACAGGGTGAAAGCCCAGAAGAGCCAATGGTATGAAATACATATACCTGTAAAACGGCATAAATACCGATGAGCGGAAGCCGGTAGTTAGATTGTATTCTTCAGAAGAATGGTGTGTTACATGCACGGCCCAGAATACACGTACCCGGTGGTCTACATAGTGTTCCAGCCAAAACATCAGGTCTTCGCACAAGAACAAAGCGACCCAATATACTATCGGGTTCCATTCAATGTGCAACTGGTATTGTGCTGCAAACACCAGCACGGCCAGCGCTACACCCCGTAAAAGAAGGTCTACACCTGCATTTACAATATTCAGGTAAACATTCATCAGGGTTTCCTTCAGGCTATAATACTTCCAGCCATGAAAATGGCTTAGCGCCAGTTCCAACGGTATTAGTATTGCGTATATCGGAATGGAAAACAGCAACAATATTTGCTTATGCAGCTGGTCCATATTTATTTACCCATTGATATAAAAAGAATTGCCTTCAAAAGTACGAAGGCAATATCACAAATTAGATAGTCATTATTTCCTTGTCCTTATCCTTGCAGTGCTGGTCTACCAGGGCTATGTGTTTATCGGTCACAGCCTGTATCCGTCCTTCTGCGTCTTTAGCAGCATCTTCACTCAAGCCATCTTTCTGTTGTTTTTTTACTTGTTCAATAGCTTCGCGGCGTATGTTTCGTACCGATACTTTGGCTTGCTCGCCTTCCGCATTTACTCTTTTTACTAGTTCCTTACGGCGCTCTTCAGTAAGTGGCGGCAAAAACAGGCGTATCATAGTACCATCGTTTTGCGGGTTCAGTCCTATATTAGATGCAATAATGGCTTTCTCAATAGGAGCCATCATTTGTTTTTCCCAGGGCTGTATAGCAAGCGTACGGGCATCGGGCGTAGTAATATTTGCAACCTGCGCCAGTGGTGTTGCCGAACCATAATAGTCAACAAAAACGCCGTCTAATATTTGAGGGTTAGCTTTGCCGGCACGTATTCTGCTTAATTCTGTTTCCAGGTGGGCTATAGCGCGCTTCATCTGTTCGGAAGCATCGTTAAATATATTGTCTAATACCTCGCTCATGATATTTATATTTTGCAGGACGCAAATGTAAAAAATGTTCATCACTATATAATAAACCAATATCCCATCTATATATTTATTAATATACCTTATAGTTTAACTATCCATATTTGGATACCCCTTGCAGGTATGGTAACTTTGCTAAAACGTTTAATATTAAATGGAAACGATAGTACAAAGCCCGGTGACATTGACTGAAGGAGCAATAAAAGAACTGAACAGACTGATGAGTGAACCGGATTTTGATAAACAGCAAATGCTGCGTATAGGTGTGAAAGGTGGTGGTTGCTCAGGGTTAAGTTATTTGTTGGGTTTCGATAATAAAGAAGAAGATGATGAAACATTTGAAATAGCCGGCATCCCTGTACTAATGAAAAAAGCTCACGGGCTATACCTGCATGGTATGCAGATAGACTTTTCCGATGGCCTTAACGCAAGAGGTTTTGTATTCAAGAACCCAAATGCCAGCAGCACCTGCGGCTGTGGAACATCTTTCGCAGTATAATTGATCAATGAAGCTTATTAAAACCATACTTGTAATTGCATCGCTGTATGTGGCCATGGTAGCTACTGCACAAACAACAGATAATGCCCGTCCGGCCAACCTGAACAAAACCGATGCTCAAGGCAAGCGCAACGGTATGTGGGCAATTGTGCAGCCCGAGCGCATGGGTGAGGAGTCCTTTACTGAAGTAGGTAGTTACGATCATGGTGTTAAATATGGCTCTTGGTATAAGCTAGACGAACAAGGCGAACTGTTGGCAATGGAGACCTTCCGCAACAATGTGCTGGATGGAGAGGCTAAGTACTTTGAACGTGGCTACTTAGTAGCTACCGGCAACTACCGCGGGCTAAACCCTAACAGAGCAGTTGATACGTTTATGGTGGAAAACCCCGTAACAGGTGAACAAAGCCTTCGTTCTATATCTACAGACCGGCGTACAGTACGTCATGGTGTGTGGCGCTTTTACGATCCCGAAACAGGGCGCCTGCTGCGCGAGGAAGACTACCAGGTAGACGAACTCGTGTATCACAAGGAGTTCCCCATGTCGAAAGAAGATAGCTTATACTATCAGAAGCGTGTAGACAAGATGCCGCATAAGAAGAGTGGTAACTACTACAAGCCGCCTACCAATAAACAAACTACTTACTTCAAACAGTAGCTACTTACTCATATCTAATACGTTCCTAGTTGACATTCGACTTCTCCAGTAAACTGACCATGTTCGAGAACCGCTTGCGGAAGA
>JAEZIL010000255.1 GCA_023436685.1 Bacteroidota bacterium
GGCGTATGTAGCACCTGCCGTTGCCGCGTTACAAAAGGCGAGGTAGATATGGAAGTGAACTATGCGCTGGAAGATAGCGATGTGGCCAATGGCTTCATACTATCGTGCCAGGCACACCCCAAGACGCCCGAAGTGGTGGTAGACTTCGACGCACGCTAAGGAGGCTACCAGTCTTTACTGCGCAGTTGCTTCTTCATCGACTCCTTGCGCTTGCTGTCCAGCCGCTTCTGCACCGCGCCCTTACTGGGTTTGGTAACCTTGCGGGGCTTGGGCTTCACAATGCTCTGGTTCACCAGTTGCAGCATCTTATCCAGGGCTATGCTCTTGTTCTCCAGCTGGGAGCGGCTTTCGCTGCTCTTCACCATCAGGTAGCCCTCTTTGTTGATACGGTTGCGCAGCTTGTCTTGTATCAGTTCTTTCTCATCGGGCTTAAAGAAGTAAGAGGTGTCTATATGCCACCATGCTTCCACCATCGTCTCCACCTTGTTGACGTTCTGCCCACCTTTGCCACCGCTGCGGGCGGTCTTGAAGAATATCTCGTTTGTAAAATCCCTCATCGCTAAAAATCTTCCTCATCTATGTCATCCTCCTCATCGCCTTCCATACTCATGTTGAACATGCTGCCCAGTATATCGGCAAAGCTATACCCGCCTGTTTCCACACCCTTCTTGCTTATCAACGAGAACTCCGACAAACCATGCAAAACAAACTCCATCAGCAGGGCTGCCTGTTGCTCGTCGGCATTAGGATAGAACTGCTTCACTGCAGCGTACAAGCCATCCACCTGGTACAGCCTTTCGCGGTAGGCTTCGTCGGTGGTGTCTTGCAACAGCATCAGGTCGTGCCCTTTGCCAAACCAATCTATTACCGGCTGGTATGGGTTAGGTTTGGGTTTGTTACGTCCATCCTTGTCTCTGCCCACAGGCTTCTTAAAGGTTTGCGGATCGGGGAAGTACTGTATGAACAAGCTACGGATAGCCTGCCCCATAAGGCGGTAAGCTACATTCAGCGGGCCTTCCTGCTCGCCTTCGTATACCAGCTCTACCTTACCGGTTATAGAAGGTATCACCCCAAGGAAGTCGGAGATGCGCACTTGTGTTCTACTCTCGTTGTTGCGCAGGGCCCTGCGTTCGGCAGTGCTCACAAGGTTCTCCATGGCCGATATAGTAAGCCTTGCCGATACACCGCTCTTCTGGTCTACAAACTCGCTCTTGCGCGCTTCCATAGCAATCTGCTCTACCAGCAGCTTCGTAATGTCGGGCAGCTCAATGCGTGCAGTTTGTTCATCCAGCACATTAGCTTCCTGTTCGGTAATGGCTTTCGATACTTCAATAGTTTTAGGATAGTGGGTAATGATCTGGCTTTCGATACGGTCCTTCAATGGTGTAACAATGCTGCCGCGGTTGGTATAGTCTTCGGGGTTGGCCGTAAAGATGAAGAGTATATCGAGCGGCAGGCGCAGCTTGAAACCACGTATCTGTATATCGCCCTCCTGCAGTATGTTGAACAGCGACACCTGTATCCTTGCCTGCAAGTCGGGCAGCTCGTTGATAACGAAGATGCCCCTATGCGAACGGGGTATGATGCCATAGTGTATCACACGTTCATCTGCAAAGCTCAGGCGCAGGTTAGCAGCCTTGATGGGATCTACGTCACCTATCAGGTCGGCTACCGATACATCGGGCGTTGCCAGCTTCTCGCCATAGCGTTCGCTGTTGTGCATCCAGTCGATAGGTGTGTTATTGCCATGCTCTTTGATAAGCTCCTTAGCTGCGTAGGATATAGGGTGCAGCGGATCGTCGTTGATCTCGCTGCCCAATATGAAAGGCACCCACTCATCCAGCAGGCTCACTATCTCGCGTGCCATGCGTGTTTTGGCTTGCCCGCGCAAACCCAGGAAGAGTATGTTGTGCCTCGACAGTAAGGCTCTTTCTACATCGGGTATCACCGAGTCTTCGTAGCCTAGTATGCCGTTGAATGGATTGGTCTTTGTTTGTATGCTTTTGATGAGGTTATCCCTTACCTCCTGCTTCACTGACTTGTATGTATAACCTGACTTCTTTAGCTCGCCTAATGTTTTGATCTCTGGTTTGTTGCTCATGTGCTGTTGATCTTGAGCTTAAAGATACATGTTGTACGAATGTATATAGTGTAGACAATAGCAATAGCCTTATAGATAATACGTACCTAATTGGCAAAGATGCCGCTGGCTATCACGCTGTCCATCTCTTCCAGCTTGCTGCCCTTTACCTCCTTCTTCTCTTTGAGGTTCACTTCGTACTCAGTCCTGTCTTTGTTCGATATCCAGGTACCGGTAAACCTGCCTTCTTTCAATGTAAGCTCCATGCTACCTACATCAGGCTCTTCGTCAAATACCCAGGTACCATCTGCTTTCTTGGTTACATCCAGCTTAATATACTCATCCTGATCCTGGAAACGGTATATGGCCTCCCAGTAACAAACTGTATCGGGGCAGTTTCCTTTTAAGCCACGTATATACAGCTCCACCTTGGTTTGATAATCGAAAGTACCTGTATAGAATGTTCTCGCAGATACTTCTTTAGGCCCATCGGGTGTTTTATCCTCTTCCTCCGGTTCTTCTTCTTCTGAAGCAATATCCAGATTTGACTTTTGCGGCTTCGGGGCTTGTTTTACTGTATCTGCATCAACTTCGTCATTAGGGTAAAGTAACGCCATCAGCTTTTGTTTCTCTATTTTACGCTCTGCAGCCAGTTTATCATAGTATTCATCTATTGTTTCTGCTTCCAGTACATTCACTACATGACCACCGTACCATAAACCATCGATACCCATTATATCCTTCACAGCTATTATATAGTGCTTGCGTGTAAGCATATCTTCTATCATAATATAGCCTTGTAGCCTGACCTGAATAATCTTATCAATACCCCTCATATCCCTGGTTACAATCATTCGCTCCAATTCATAGCGAGCCATAACTATATCCCTCCAATGCAAGCTTGAATCTCGTCCTTTCTTCAAAACCGTTTCAAAGTCTTTCTGAATCTCAATGTTAAACACAGGATCATATTGCCGCAGCTTAGCAGGATTAGCTCCGAATGTAGCCAACGCAACTGTATCGTTACTTGTATATAGCTTCTTTAATAGCAATGAATCGTAAGAAGGGAACAAGCTCAGGTATGTACCCACGTTGCCAGATTGCAGGCTAGACAATATCTCGCCCACCTGCAATGCTTCTGACTTGGTTTGCCCAAAAGCACTGATTGACAAGACCATTAACAACAATAAATGGAAGCACTTCTTCATAGGTAAAAAGAAAACAGCCCTTATGCAGGGCTGTTAAAATTAATAAACGTCTTGACTTTTTCAGGCGGACGGGCAATAATTGCTTTGCCATCTTTTTGTACTACCGGCCGCTCTATTAGTATTGGGTTTGCAGCTAATACCTCTATCCATTCTTCAGCAGAAATATTTTTCCCTTCATATTGGTCTTTATATACCTGTTCTCCTTTTCTTACCAGTTCGATAGGTTCTACATTTAATTTAGCCAGAAGCTCTCTTAATTCATTTGTATTGAGTGGTTGAAGCATATAATTGCGTACCTGAAAAGGAATGCCCGCTTCTTCCAGTATTTCTGTTACTGAATTGCTCTTACTGCATTCTATATTGTGATATACTATTATGTTCATTACGCAAATACCATTTCTTTCACATTGGGCGATATTGTTAGCCTTCCTGCTGTTTTAGCTTTTATCTCATCGATACTAACACCAGGAGCATGTTCTATGCATACAAAGCCATCAGGTGTAATATCAAACACTCCCAGGTCGCTTACCACCTTTTTTACACACTTGATACCTGTAAGCGGAAGTGTGCATTTAGACAGTAACTTACTTTCGCCCTTAGGATTGGTATGCTGCATAGCGACTATGATATTTTTTGCAGAGGCAACCAGATCCATCGCACCTCCCATGCCTTTTACCATTTTGCCCGGTATCTTCCAGTTGGCAATGTTTCCATCTTCTGCAACCTCCATAGCACCCAGTACGGTTAGGTCAACTTTGCCTGCACGTATCATACCAAAGCTCATAGCACTATCGAAAATAGAGGACCCGGGCAGTGTGGTAATTGTCTGTTTACCGGCATTTATCAAATCAGCATTTTCCTCTCCTTCAAAAGGAAAGGGCCCCATACCTAACAGGCCATTTTCGCTTTGCAATACAACACTAACACCTTCAGGTATATAATTGGCTACCAATGTCGGGATACCAATACCCAGGTTTACATAAAAACCGTCCTGCAATTCCTTTGCAATACGTTGTGCTATCTGTTCTTTATTTAAAGGCATAATTAATCTTGTTATTGACTGAGGAAATTAAGAGCGTTTACGTGTAGTTCGTTGCTCTATGCGTTTTTCATAGTTAGTACCCTGGAATATCCTGTGCACATATATACCTGGTGTATGTATAAAGTTTGGATCCAGTTCTCCTACAGGCACCAATTCTTCCACCTCTGCTATAGTTATTTTGCCTGCCATTGCCATAAGTGGATTGAAGTTTCTCGCGGTATCTCTATATATCAGATTGCCTTGGGCATCTCCCTTCCATGCTTTTACTATTGCAAAGTCTGCGTCAAAAGCATATTCCATCAGGTAATCTTTACCATTAAAATTTCTCACTTCTTTGCCTTCTGCTACCTCTGTGCCTACACCGGCAGGTGTAAATATGGCGGGCATACCATAGCCTGCAGCCATACACCTTGTAGCCAGTGTACCTTGCGGCACCAATTCCACTTCCAATTCGCCGCTTAGCAACTGGCGCTCAAATTCTGCATTCTCTCCTACATACGATGCGATCATTTTTTTAACTTGCTTCTGCTGTAGCATAAGGCCGATACCAAAATCGTCAACCCCTGCATTGTTAGAAATGCAGGTAAGGTTATTAACACCTTTTTTTACCAGTGCGTTAATACAATTTTCGGGAATACCACATAGACCGAAACCGCCCAGCATAAGTACTGCACCCGACTGTATATCCTTTATAGCTTCTTCAGCATTAGCTACTACTTTATTCATCTATCTGAAAAATTTTGTTCAAAAGTAAACGAAATATAGGGAACCTATATATCATCAATTTCCGCTACCTCGCCCTGCTTTACCAACTTGTATTCTAAGGCAAAATTGCACCAATAGCAGTCAGGTTTACCGCAACCTTTATCAAAGTCATGATTCATAATACCGGTATAGGCTTTCTTCATTTGTTGTAGTACAATTTCTTCGTCTTGCGGGAACACAGGAACCTGCACACGTTTATATTGGCCCGATTTACGGCCTTTTTCTACGTAATCAAAAATACCTTTATCAAATTTCCAGTTACGGTCGGGGTTGTTCTCCAATATTAATTTATAAAATACCATTTGCCGCCAGTAATCGCCACCTAGCGGATCTTTATCATTGGGCGGTGCAGTGTAGGACGCGGCAGACCGGTCCGGGTCTCCGCTTTTATAATCTACAACTGTACATATGTCGCCGTTAAATTCCATTTTATCTATTTTACCTGTAACGGGTACCCCATCTAGTATAAAGCGCGGAACCTTGAATTCTATCTCTACATTTTTTGAAAATGTGCTGATGTATTTATCGTAATAGTCATTGATAGTTGTTTCGCCTTGCTCCAATCTTCGTTCGTATTGCAATGCTGTGAAAGACTCCTGTTCAGAGTACATACCTATTTTGAATATGTCTATAACCTCCTGCTTGGTTGGGAACTCACCATTGCGCTCTTTCATTACTTTAAACATACGCTCAAGTGCATAGTGCAACGCACTACCATATGCCAGTGCGTCGTTCTTTAAGTACGGTACACGCAACAGTATATCGTAATAGTAGCTGAGCGGACAATGCAGGTATTTGGACAGCGTTGTATAGCTCATCACAAACTGCTGTAAAATATGGTCTATCCATTTATGATTAGCGAGTGATATACGAACATCGGGCACCGGCTGCATGGCCCAAGCAATATGGCGTATCACTTCTTCAGTTGTGACCTGTTTGTTCACCCGCTCTTCTGCAGTGCTTATCTCATCAATAAAAACCGAATGTTCTAATGGCTTGCCCTGGTTATCAGCAACTGCAAAAGATACATGAAGCATTTTTTTAGCGCGGGTTAGCGCAACGTAAAAAAGCCTGCGTGCTACTTCCGTTTTATAGGTCTTATCTGCATCATCATCGGTACTGGTAATAGTATCGGGCAATTTATACTCGTTGCTTGCACCTTTACGTGCCTCCCAAAAGTTTTTTGTGCAGCCTATGAGGTATACATATTCAAACTCATTGCCTTTTGCGCCATGCGCGGTGTATAGTTTTACACCATTTTCGTTTTGCACTATTTTTTGCACCGGTATGCTGATATTCTCCAATTGCATCCGGTCTATCATACGTAATAGTTCTGTAATACCCGTACGGTGATTGCGGGCATATGTTTCCCGTACAAAATCGAAGAAGGTATGCAGCACCTGCATTTGCCATACATGGTCTTTTCCCTTAAGCAGGTGTTGCACTATACCACTTTCATGCAATATATGCTCTATGAGTAAAGGCACAGGCAGCTCTTGCTGTAAGCGAAGCCAGTTATTGATATTATCTCCCAGCTTACGGAGGGCTTCAACTGTTTTCAGGTTAAGCGATTCAAGCAGCAAACCATTAGATAACACCAGGCGCCAATAGCCTAAACTTTTATCCTTTGCTTTGTTCGCCTGAATATATAAAGCGATCATGGCGATGTCGGTAGGGTCTATTCCGTAGTATGGTGTGTGCATAATACCAAACAAGGTATGTTCGGCACTGAATGGTGTTTTCTTTTCATCATCCAGATAACGCAGTAAATTAATGATCTGCTGTATCAATGGCAGCTCCAGAATATTGATTTGCTTCTTTACACTATATGGCATGCCAATTCGGTCCATAAGCGCAATAATATTATCAGCCTGCTTATGTTGTGCGTAGATGATGGCTACGTCGTTTAGCGGAATACCTTCCGCACGTAATTGCTCTATCTGCATCAGCACATCAGCTTCTTCGTGCACTACGTTGCTATATGCAGTAACTATAGGATGTACGGTATCATTACCATTGGCAAAGCGCGGGTGCGATGCTACGATATTTTTATCGAGTTGAAGATCTTTTAGCTGATAGATAAGCCGCTGCATATTGTTTTGAATAGTAGCCGTTGCCTTATCCAGTATGGGCTGAGAGGAGCGGTAGTTTTGCGGCAATACGATGACTTGTATAGAATTTCGATACTTCTGATAGAATTCAATAATATTGCGGATACGTGCCCCTTGAAATTCGTAGATAGACTGGTCATCGTCGCCAACTACGAATAAATTGGGGTCTTCCCAGAATTGTGTTAACTCATTAATCAATTCATTTTGTGCACCATTGGTATCCTGAAATTCATCAACCAATATAAACTGATAACGTTCCTGGTAGCTTTGCAATAAAGCAGGGTTATTTTTAAACTCTTCAAGTACCCAAACGATCATATCATTAAAGTCGTAACGTCCCATTTCACGCATACGCTCATTGTACAATTCATATAAACCTGCAGCAGCACGGGTTTGTTGAATCTTTTTTATCTCTTCATCTATTTGTGCTTGTTTTAAGTCACCTTTTGCAAAACCCTTTCCTGCTTTTTTATAAATGTATTCATCGCGTTGCGGTAAGCTGTCAATATATGTACTAGCCGCTGCGTCAATATCTGCAGCAGTAAGATGCTCACGCTTCATAAAATCGAACAGGCGATTTAGCCTGCCGGCATCATAATATATATTACCACTTAACTTACGTAGTATATGGC
>JAEZIL010000263.1 GCA_023436685.1 Bacteroidota bacterium
TCGAACTTTTGCATGCTTTTTTTAAAACATAGAATAAAACGGGCCCGCCTGTTGTGAGATTTAAAATTGTGTTGAAGCCGCTTGTTATCATACTTTTTAGTTGCTTAAGCTTATTGCCTGCTGCTAACGCCCAAGACCACAGCCTTGGCCCTGCTAAACAATTGCCCCGCAATAAGCATATAGTGAAGGGAATGGTATACGATAAACAGACCGGAGACCCGGTACCTTATGCAACTATATTGTTTCCGCATTCAATTATTGGTACTCTGAGCGATGATAATGGCAGCTATATACTAGGATACGATGAGCCGGTAAACGATACCCTGAAGGCATATGCTATAGGATATAAGGAAGTAAATATTGTTATTCAACAATCAGACACGCCGCAGAACCTTAATATAACGCTGGAACCAGATGCACGTATGCTTAAAGAAGTAGTAGTGCGTGCGGGAGAAGATCCGGCCCTTAGGTTGATGCGCAAAGTAATAGCCGGTAAAAAAAATAATTCGGCCGATAAGTTTGATAACTACAAGTACGAGAGCTATAGTAAGATAGAACTGGATCTGCTGCGCATTAGCAAAGAAGAATTTCAACAACTGCCTATACCCTATATAAAGCACTTTAGCTACATATACGACAACCTGGATACTACTACCGGGCCCGAACCCTTTTTGCCGTTTTTCCTCATAGAAACTTTATCTGATTACTACTATCAACGCAACCCTCAACTTACCAGGGAGTATATTAAAGCCAACCAGGTAACTGGTATCAATAATAAAAGTATAATCAAATACATGGGCAAAATGTACTTGACCATAAATGCATACGATGACTACTGGCTTATTTTTGACACCAAGTTTGTTGCTCCTGCAAGTAATGCAGGCCCTGCTTTTTATAAGTATCGCATAAAGGACACCATACAAATAGACGGACACCGGATAATAAATATCGCCTACCGACCCTTGCGTACAGGTGAAAGTTGCTTAAGCGGTATATTGAGTATTGTTGACTCTTCTTATGCCTTGCAAAACGTAAGTGCAAAGATTTCCAAAGATGTAAATATAAACTGGGTGCGCGACCTCTCGTTTTCGCAGCAATTCAGTTTGCTGGGAGATACCACCTGGTTTTGCACCAAAGAAAATATGACAGCTGAACTGGAGGCAGGTAAGCTAATACCACAGTTTCCGGGTATAATTGTTCGTCGCAGCTTGTCGTATAAAGACATTGAGATAAACCGGGCAGCAATAAGTGATACATTTAAAAAGCCAGGTGCCGAAGTTATAGTATATGATTCTGCACAACGAAGTGATGAGACTTTTTGGCAAACGGTAAGGCATGATGAACTGAGCCATAATGAGGCAGGGGTATATAAAATGTTTGATACTGTTCAGAACGATCCGGTTTATGTACGCTTTAAAAATCTGCTTGTTTTTCTAGCTACAGGTGTAAAGCAAATAGGGCCGGTA
The DNA here is from genome assembly GCA_023436685.1 of Bacteroidota bacterium. GTDB lineage: Bacteria > Bacteroidota > Bacteroidia > Chitinophagales > Chitinophagaceae > Polluticoccus. The sequence continues at coordinate 1,467 of JAEZIL010000263.1, forward strand.
GAACTCGGCCCATATTGGAGTGTTTATAGCCGTAACCGAATAGAAGGAAATCGTTTCCGTTTTTCTATGGGTACTACACCTAAGCTCTTCAAGAATATTTACCTGAATGGCTATATAGCATACGGCACCCGCGATGAAAGATTTAAGTATAACATAGGAGGGTTTTGGCTATTAGATAGAAAACCACGAATGTATGTATTTGCTTCACGCACGCACGATATAGACCGTTCAATTACTTACTACGACAATGTAGGTTTCGACAACCTCTTGAGTGTTTCCGTACGGCGCAAAGGCATACCCCGGAAATTTGTTTTTGCTGATGAAAGCCGTTTTGAATTTTATAAAGAATATATATCAGGGTTCAGCCATCTGCTTTCATTCATACACAGGAAATACGACCCCTACGAGCCACTGCCGTCCTATGCTATTTTTAAAAACGAAGAAGGCACGGCTAGCAATGTAGTAAGCACAACTGATATCGGGCTGAAGCTACGATATGCATATAAGGAGCGTTTTCTGGAAGGGAATTATTACCGTGTAAGTTTAGGTAGTAAGTACCCCGTTGCAGAACTAAGAATAAACTTAGGAGTTAAAGGGTGGTTTCATAGCAGCTACCGGTACCAGAAAATAGCCTTTAATATTTCAGATGATATTAGAATAGCGCCATTGGGAGAGCTATATGTAAATGCATTTGCAGGTAAAATATACGGAACGCTGCCATATCCGTTATTAGAAATACACCCGGGCAATGAAACCTACGTCTATAATAAATATGCTTTTAGCCTGATGAACCAATATGAATTCATTAGCGACCAATACGCGGGCATTAATATAGAGCATTCAATAGGTGGGGGTATCTTTAATTATATACCGCTTGTAAAAAAACTAAAGCTTCGCCAGTTCTGGACGGCAAAGGGAATGATAGGAAGCCTTAATGATAGCAATATTGCACTCAATTTAAATAAGGGTTACGCTTTCCGCAGATTGAATGGCCAACCCTATGTAGAAGTAGGTACAGGGATAGAAAATATACTACGTGTATTTAGGGTAGACTTTATCTGGAGGGTAAACCCCCAAAGATTGCCAGGTGAAACCCAATCCAAATACTTTACTGTAATGGGAAGTTTTAAATTGGATTTTTAAATTTTCCAGGCAGCCAATATTTGCTGCGCATGGTTCTTAGAACGTACTCCCTTTATAATATGCGCAATAGTACCATCCTCGTTAATTAGGAAAGTAGTGCGCTTTACACCCATAAATTTATGACCATATAAGTTTTTCTCACCCCACACACCATATTTATTGAGGATAGTATGCTTAGGATCGGCAAGCATGGTGAAAGGCAGATCGAACTTTTGCTCGAACTTCTTATGTTTAGTTACATCATCCGGGCTTACGCCTATTACTGTTATGCCATGCTGCTGTAGCAATGCATAATTATCGCGCAGGTTACAGGCTTCAATGGTACATGTAGGGGTGTCATCTTCCGGATAAAAGAATAATGCTACTTTCTTCCCTTTATAATCACTGAGAGAAACAATAGTATTATTTTGATCGGGTGCTTTGAACGCCGGAGCCTTACTTCCTGTTGTTAGTTCCATTACCGCGTAAAAGTATAGCTTAATTTTTGTTCGTTATCATTTTCATCGCTGGCGGTTATTATCATTTTAATTTTCCCTTTAGGACAATGTTCATCAAACTCATAGAAGAAAGTGTTGCCACTTTGTTCAAAGCATATCCATTCGCCATCAATCTCAGCATTAAACGATTTTACAGAAGTGATAGCATCCTTCACTGTGAAACTGATACGGTTCAGATTGGAGAAGTCAGTGCCTTTGGGTTTATCGGGCGTAATGGTTGGCGGCGTAACGTCGGCTATTAAGCGATAGTCACCAAACTCGCGCACTTTGGTTTTGTACCAGCCATTGTCATACATAGCAGCAGTACCCTTTTCACTTTTGCCATCGCTGTATATCAAAGCTATTTTATAGCGTTCTTTGAAAGGAATAGCTTTGTTAGGCCTTATACGTAAGATAAAATAAGAGTGCATGGGTACATATGGCTTATGAATTGAAAACTTGTCGGAATAGCTGTTAGCATCAGGGGTTTGTTTAAAGTCAAGACAAAGACTTTCATACAAGGCATCATCGGGCAACGTAAAAGAGATATTAGCATTGCCGTAGTTTTTTTCTTTAAAAACAGTAAGCTTATTTTCCTCGGGGCATTGTTGCTGTTCCTTTTTTTCTTCTGGTATGTATTTAATATGGTAATTTATAACAGCAGTATTTCCTGCCGCATCCATTAGTTTTATTTCTACCGGCTTGGCTTTAAGGTTTTTGCTGAATTCCAGTTTCCCATGTTCAGTATATTTTCTGTAATAAGTATTATAGCTGTAAATGGTATCAAGGCGGTTACCGTCCATCTGAAACAAACATTGGATCCACTCACCTGTTAGCTGTTTGCTTTTGTAATCGGCAAAAGCATTTACATATCGGGTTACGTCATATCCAATATCATCAAGCGTTATTTTTATGAAGTTGGTTTTCTCCATATTCAACTCAGCAGTATAAAAGTTAAGTGTATTATCACTTCCATTCATATAATCATTCACAACTACCCCTACCCCTATCTGATCATTATTTACAATAATGGTATCGGTATTAGGAACATAAGAATCTCCCTTCTTAGTAAGAGGAAACATACGTGGATTCTGCTCATAAATTCCTTTACTCATGTCGTATAAAGCAAGTTGGGTAGGCTTTGGAGCGATGTCATCTTTTATGTCAAACCCAAAAAGCTGAGGATTTAGCGGGTGCTCTGATTGTGTATTACGTATCTCAAAATGCAAATGTGGTGCATAAGAGTTGCCCGTGTTGCCCGAGAGAGCTATTTGGTCACCTTTTTTTACAGGGAATTGATCTGGAGGGCAAGTAATATCCAGCAACCAGCTTTTATTTTTATACTGTTGTTCTACTGCATACTTCTGTATAGGTGCCGCAAATTTGTTCAAATGTGCATATACGGTAGTATAGCCATTAGGATGGGTTATGTACAATGCATGGCCAAACCCTGCTTTTTCAAGTTTTATTCTCGATACATACCCTTCAGCAGCAGCATAAACAGGCATGTTTTCTTTTCCCTGAGTCTTTATATCTATCCCGCTATGAAAATGCCCCGGCCTGCATTCACCAAAATTGCCGGCTAAAACCATAGGGATATCTACCGGATTGCGGAAGTAGCCCTGGGGGTAACCTTTAATATTTTGTGCGTTTATAGAAAGGATAGAACAAAAGCTAAGCGCTAATAAACTGAGGTATTTAGTTACAGGCATAAATGCAAAATAATGACAATGCTTGTACATAAGAAGAAGGTAATGTTAAAATTGACGATGCCTGGTACATCTATATGGCACAAGGTGTTTCACAATAGAAATAAGGTGTAGTTTTGCGCTGCAATAGCATTATCTATTCCCCTCATGGATAATAATCAAGATATCAGCAATAAGAAGCAAAGTAAATTGGCAACATGGCTAAAGCGAATGGGATGGGCCGGTTTTCTTTTTTTTCTGATAAAGGGGCTTGTTTGGCTGGTTGTATTCTACGGTGGCCTGCGGTTATTTGGCTGCGAGGGTTAATGTAAAATTGTACGAAGTACTTCAAGCGATTTTAAAGTACCCATATGCTGCGTATGGCGGCGTATAAATTCCAGATACCAGTCTAGGAGCCTGTTTCTCAGTCCCGCGTTTAATTCGATATCCTTCAGATTTTTTATATCATTTAACGAAAGAAACTTGTCCAGCACCAGCGCGTCATCTTTAGAAAGAGTTGCGTATTGGGGAGGAGGGTTTTGGGTAAAAGCACCTGCTTCAAGATCAACATAAGGTGTAACATCGGAATAATGCCCAATGATCTTATATCCTAATAAGAAGCTACACTGCAGTATAAAGTATAATGGGTAATTAGCAACATCTTCTGCAGGTGCTTTGTCCAGCGCACAACAATATTCAAATACAAGGTCAAACAGGTCAGGCATTGGTGCATGTTCAGGTAACAGGCGCAACAGAAACTCTACTGAAAAAAGTGCAATACTGTTTTTAATTATTTCTTCCTGCAAGCTGTTATAGATATATGCAGATTGAAACTCGCGTAGGCGTTGCAGGTTTTGCTGAGGTTTGTAATAAATAGTGAGTTCTAATAAGGCAGCAGGCTGTAGGAGGCCTGCACGTTGATACTTTGCCCTGGCATTGCGCACACCCTGTACAATGTAAGATTGTACCCCATATGTTTCTGTAAAAAAGCTGCATATCAGGCTGGTTTCGCCATACTTCACGGAGCGCAGCAGTATACCTCGTGTTATTTGCAACATTATTCCATAAATACCATTTTCCCGGTATGTGTTTGAGATCCGTCTCTGTTACTAACAAATATGAGATAAACGCCCGATTGAGGACGGCGACCAGTATAATCTAAGCCATTCCATACCGCCTGGCCTCCTAGTGCTGTAGTACGATAGATCAATTGCCCCGATATATCGGTAATACGAACATCAGCATTTTCAACCAAGCCTTTTATAGCAATAGTACCTTTATATCCTGATGGAACAGGATTGGGATAACTCACTATATTATCATTGTTCTTTGTTCCACCATCCACTGCAGTGCCGCGGTAGCTCATCAGTCCTTTGTCGGTAGCTATATATACATCGCCTGTTATAGGGTCTACCGTTATTTTCTGTATAACATTTGAAAGTAGCGGGCTATTTTCTGCGGTAAACCTCAATATTATTTCATCACCGTCCGGAGATATTAACCATACACCATTATTTGTACCTATCCACTTACGATTTGCACCATCCACCGCAATGGCACGTACTTGCTCATTGGCGAATAAATAACCGGCAAAATCGTCGTACTGAACAATACGCATTTCTGCCTCACATCTCCTCTCCAGTACCTGGTTGGGGCAGCTCACTATGCCTATACCGTTAGCGGTACCAATCCATATAGTTCCGGTTTTGTCTTTGGCAATACTGAAGACCTCATTATCGGGCAGGCCTCCAATGCCTTTACCTGAAAGAAGGTTAAGATACTTGTCATCATTACGGTTTTCAATAGTACCTCCATCGTCATAAACTATTACACCGCCACCCAACGGTGCTATATACCATTTCAGGTCATTATCATCTATAATTATATTTGCTGCTGAGTGAAGAATAGGTCTGATAGGGGGCACTTCGAATTCATACCAGTTGCCTTCCCTGGTGCGTACTGCCAGCTCCTTATCTCCGCCAAACATAGTTATCCAAAGATTGCCGGCATTGTCGAATGCTAAACCACTTGCAAGATATTTTCCCCGAGCTGTGTAAGAGTCATCGAGTATGGAGTTTTGTTTGTATAATTCTGTAGTCCCGTCTGCTTTTAATACAAATAAGCCACTACCATACGATGCAGCATATACATTGTTATCGGGCCCTTTTATAATTCTGATAAAATCTAAGATCGTATCGCCGAAGGGGCGATAGTCATATAGTTTATATTGTGTCCATTTATCGCTGTTATAACTGGAAAAACCATCGGGGCGGTTGTTGAATATCCATTTTTCGTTGTATCCGCCGTGTGCTACCCATACCTCTTTGTTATATGCATATACATCGTATGTGGCGCTTGATGCAGGGCCTTGTGGTTTGTCTAAGCCATAGCCTTCACCAGCGTTACCCTGCCGGATAATTAAACCTTTTATTCTATCTGATATAAGTATTGTTCCATTCAATAAGTCAGCAACCTGAACAGGGTGCCCATTAACTTTAGCAGAATCGACCAGCTGATTATCTAGGTTAAATTTTTTAACCTTACCCGTATAATCTGAATAAGTTTCGCTTAGCCATACTCCATCGTTTCCAACATCAAGATGGCTGGTATTGGTATCGGAAGAGTAAATAGGTATGGCGATATCATTTTCAACAGCGTATAGCGTATCGGGGCCAGCAACAAACACCTTTCCGGCGCATGAAGCAATATAACGGAAATCGCGTGGGCCCGTAATGGTAGCCCAGCTTGAAAAATCTTGCAGGTTGATACTGTTTTTATTGGCTTTATAAAGCCCTGATGGTGTGGCAGCGTAAATATTGTTACCTGCTATAGTAACACCCTTAATAGGTATGAGTTGATTATCCTTAGAGAAGGTATAAGTTTCTTTAACTTCTTTTTTTTCAAGGTTGATAACCATTATCCCGGCATCTGTACTCACGTATGCCAGGCCATCATTTGTAAGTATATGATTAATGGTTTTACTGCCTGTTACCGGTTTTAGCTTCAGATCCGGCAGGTTATAAAAACTGCCCTCCTTAAAAAGGTCAATATTACTATTACTATAGCCAATAACTACAGTTTGGGTAATAGTGTCGTAGGCAACATAAGACATTCCCACGTCAGACATGCCCTCTACCTTGCTGTAGGGCGTAATCTCTTTAGCTGCGGTGTTATTTGTATAAAAGCTTTGTGGCGTAGCTACAAAAGCAGTTACACCATCGGTGGCTACGCATATTGCTTCGTTGTATGGTAAATGCGACCGCCAATAACCAATTGGCCTATCTTGAGCCAGTAGCGATGTGGTGGTTAACAGGGAAAAGGATAATAGAGAAAAAAGACGGCTTATTTTCATAATATACTGCTACATTCAAATGTACAGAAATTTAAAACGTTGCAGTAATTTCAAATATTGCCTACAGTTCCTTTTAACCGTTACAAATGCCGGAGTAAAAATTCTATGGTACGCGGAAAATAAAAATGCTCTAGTTGATGAATTTTTCCGGCTAATAACGATGCATTATCCTTATCCTCAATTTTACATCTTGCCTGCACTATTATATCGCCACTATCGTAAACATCATTTACATAATGAATTGTAATACCTGATTCTTTTTCCCCTGCATTAATAACAGCCTCATGAACATATGCACCGTACATGCCTTTACCTCCGTATTTAGGCAACAAGGCGGGGTGTATATTGATGATCTTATCCGGGAACGCTTCAACTAATGTATGGGGAATCTTCCAGAGAAAGCCGGCTAGTACAATTAGCGAAGGTTTAATTTGTTGAATTCGTAATAAGAGCTCGGGCTCTTTAAATGTATCGCGGGTTATAATAATAGTTTCTATGCCGTTCTCATAGGCAATATTTAGCACACCTGCATCCGGCTTATTACACACAATCAAATCAACACGAGCTTTACCATTTTGTTTAAAGTATTCAATAATAGCTTTGGCATTAGTACCGCCACCCGAAGCAAATATGACCAGAGAATGCATATAAAGTATCTATCTGCCAAAAGTAGTAAACGCTTGCGGCTTAGCTTGTATTCTCTGCCGTATTGCATGAAATTTTTTAATTTACAGTATGAGTGAGAAACTGAGGTTGGATAAGTATCTATGGGCGATAAGGATATTTAAAACGCGTACACAAGCCACTGCTGCCTGCGATGAGGGTAAAGTAAAATTTAAAGGAGCCAATGTAAAACCTGCGCGGGTGGTGGCTATTGGGGACAGGTATGATATTAAAGCACAGGAACGGAAGTGGACAATTGAGGTAACAGGCCTAATACAAAACAGGGTTAGTTACGAGTTAGCTATACAAAACTATATTGATCTTACATCGGAAGAGGATAAGCAGCTGAACAAAGTAATTGCCTCTAGCTTCTACACGGGTAAGCGCCTTAGCAAAACAGGTCGCCCCACTAAGAAACAGCGGCGCGACCTGAATGAATTATTTGGAGAAGCAGATGACTAATAAATAAGAGCGGAATTATCGGGTTTAGCTAAGAACCATGTTACACCAAGGTCTTGGCTGCGATAAAGTCCTTTATCCGTAGCCAGATAAACTAATTGTACGATACGATCGTTCTTGTAAAGATTGCTTTTCGAGGCTATACCGCGTATTGTAGCACCTTGGTCCAACCCTTGGTTAGACGGCTCAAGTATAGTGCTGTTCAACGCTATAC
>JAEZIL010000328.1 GCA_023436685.1 Bacteroidota bacterium
ATGTTGCTATGGGGTAAATCACAGCTTCAGGGCACCGAAATAAACATGATTCGCTTTAACCCTAAAATACCAGTTGAAAAAACCATTCAAGCTTTAAATAAACAAGCAAAAGACAAAAATATCAGTATTAGCAACCACATAAAAGATGATATCCTGTTAATGGCCGATATTGATCATTTTGACTTAATAATACGCAACCTGCTATCCAATGCAATAAAATTCAGTTTTGAAGGCGGAACAATTGAACTTGATGCAAAAGAAAGAAACGATAAAATAATTTTTTCTGTCTCTGATCATGGTGTTGGTATTAGTTTAAATGCACAACAAGAGTTTTTAAACAGCAACTTACAAGTAAACTATGGCACTAAGGGTGAAAAAGGAACCGGTATAGGGCTTCTGCTTATTAAGGAATATGTTACAGCTAACAAAGGAAGAATATGGCTTGAAAGCAGCGAGGGTACCGGTACTACATTCTACTTCTCCTTAACGGGCCATATTATACCGGCACATGAAAAAAAACTAGAAACCCAGCCAGGATAAAAAGGAACTATATAGCCTGAAGCATCCATGTTTCCTGAAGTTTGGGTAGCTGCTCTCCAGTATTACTCAATTGCACAGGGGCGGTTTCAATCAAATGCGGCAGTGAGCTTAACTGTTGAATATCAGGCACAGCTGCTTTTACTAAACCTAATCCCTGCTGTCTAAAAAACGCTTCTGCTGCAGCATAGCTATCAAATTTATTTTCTTCAATATTATGCTGTTGAAAAAAAGTGGTTTCACTCTCGCTTTGCTGAAAGGTTACCTGCGTAACAAGCGGACGCTTCACATAAACATCGGCAGTTATCCAATATCCACCACGCTTTTTTAATATTCCATTTATAGTTCTACAAAGATGCTTTTTCTCATCCATATTCAAATACATCAATAATCCTTCGTTCACTATTGTTATTGCGTTTTTATCAAATCTTTCTACTACTTTATTAAAAGCGGTTTCATCCATTACATTTAAAGGCACTAATTCGAACTTACTTGTCTTATTTTCCAAGCCCAGCCTCTTGATCAATTGCTGCTTAATAGCTATAACCTCCGGCAGATCGGTATCTATATAATGTACGGTATCATTTCTCATGCACAAGTCAAGCCCTCTCAACGAATAGCCGGACGAAAGTTCCAATACATTGTTCAGCCGGGTTTGTCCAAGTAGCTGATCGATACTCCAATACCTGCTTTCAAAATGCATGACGCGGAGCCAAAAGCCAAAATCTTTATCGTCAAAGCTAAGTCCAAATACTTCAGGCCCCTGCATTAATCCAGCTGTCTGCTTAGCAAAAGGGATATTCGTGTATCCTTTCATTAATAGCAACGACTTTGCCGACGGGCTAACACTACTAAAATCTTTCATTTCATCCATAAATGCCATTATTACGTACAAGGAAGCCTGATTTTTTCTATACTTTTTAAATATCCAGCGATTTATTAATAAAATAATTAAGCCACTGTATAGATCCTTAATTTTACATCATCAACCAAACAACTATTATTCATGGACAAACTAAATTCAATAGGATTAAACAACCAGAAAGCTGATTTATTGGCAACGAAGCTAAATGAGCTACTTGCCAACTACTCTATTTTTTATCAAAACACCCGTGGCTATCATTGGAATATAAAGGGAGAGAAGTTCTTTGAGCTGCATGTGAAATTTGAAGAGCTATATAACGACCTTTTGCTAAAAATAGACGAAATAGCCGAACGCATTTTAACGCTTGGAGGTACGCCCAATCATAGGTATACCGATTATAAAGAACTATCTAAAATTGAAGAAAGCAATCAGGTATCAGATGGCATTAAGGCTGTGGGAGACATTTTAAAGGCTTTTAAGATTATTATTTCTATGCAACGCGAAATCTTAACCCTATCGGCCGAAATAGATGATGAAGGGACTAATGCGCTTATGAGCGATTATATTCGTACACAGGAAAAAATGGTATGGATGTATTCCTCCTTCCTTGGCAAATAGGCACATAATAATACTGTGTTGAATAAATAAAAAACCGGGTACAAACCCGGCTTTTTATTTATTCAAAGTGTCGTTCTGCTCCAGTACTTTTTTATAATTCGTTTCTTTAAGTTCAGCTAGTTTCTTTTTAAGATCAATATCAGCTATTGCGAGCATTTGAACTGCAAGCAAGCCTGCATTATGCGCAGCATTAACCGCCACGGTTGCCACAGGTATACCATTGGGCATTTGCACAATAGATAACAGGCTGTCCCATCCGTCGAGCGAATTTGAAGACTTTACCGGTACGCCAACTACAGGTAGTGTAGTAATTGCTGCAACCATTCCCGGCAAATGAGCAGCCCCACCCGCACCAGCAATGATAACTTTAAGCCCCCTTTCTTCTGCAGCTTGCGCATATTCGAACATGCGTGCAGGACTGCGGTGCGCAGATACAACACAAAATTCGTAGGAAACACCAAATTGCTTTAGCACGTCAGCAGCTTTTTGCATTACCTCGGCATCTGAGCTACTGCCCATAATAATCCCTACCTGAAACTTACTCATTGTATACTATTTAAAATGTTACGTACTTCTTCAGCCTTACGCAATGCCGCTTCCATTGTAGGATCGGTAACAGTGATGTGCCCCATCTTTCTGCCGGCTCGCCCTCCTTCCTTTCCGTACCAATGCATGTGAACTGATCCTATTTCCAGCAACCTTTTAATACCCTCTTCCATTGCTCCATTACGCGCAGTTGCCGGCTCCAGGATATTTATCATTACAGAACTGCTAGTTAATTTTGTATCTCCTAATGGAAGGCCAAGAATAGCTCGCAGCAGTTGTTCATATTGAGAGGTTGTGGCAGCTTCTATTGTATGGTGCCCACTATTATGTGGCCGCGGAGCCATCTCATTCACCAAAAGTTTACCGTCGCTTGTTATAAACATCTCTACTGCCAGTATGCCCACAAGCTTCATGGCTTTAGCTATTTCAATAGCCAGGGTACGTGCTTCTACTTCCCGTTCTTTACTAATATCAGCCGGGCACAACTGGAAGTCCAGAATGAAACGCTCCTTGTTGAAGGTCATCATTACAGGATCATATGTTTCTATATCGCCTGCTTCATTCCGGGCTACTATTACTGCTATTTCAAGCTCTATAGAAACCATTTCTTCAAGTACAGATGGTTCATCGAATGCTCTATCAACATCATCCGATGTTCTCACCATCATCACGCCATAACCGTCATAGCCACTTCTCCGCTTTTTCAGGCATGCAGGAAGCTTATTTATATTACTGTAAATATCAGCTTTCCCGGAAACCTTTATTCCAGGAACCACAGGTATACCTTTCGATATTAAAAATTCCTTTTGGGTAAATTTATCTTGTATAATTTCTATTACCTGTGGTGAAGGATACACTTTAACACCGCTTTGCTCTAAAGTTCTGAGAGCCGACGTGTTAACGTTTTCCTGTTCTATTGTTATAATATCGAGCCCTGTGCCAAAAGCCAGCACATCGTTATAGTTGGTTGGATCGCTACAAATAAAAGATTTAGTATAGCGGGAGCAGGGCGCCTTAGCGTCCTTATCCATTATTGAGATGTCAAAACCATAGTCAATTGCATGGCGTATCAACATTGAACCCAACTGTCCACCACCTAGTACACCAACCTTCAGTCCTGAAAACATAAATTTTAATTCTGGCACAAAAGTAATAAACCATTCAACACGATGGCATCGCTATTGGAAAGATAGGTTTCAGAACGCCATAAGATCAGTTCTATCCCACTAAACCTTTTTTACAAACTCAGATTTAAGTGCCATTGCTCCAAAGCCTTCAATCTTACAATCAATATTATGATCGCTATCCACCAAACGTATATTCTTCACCTTCGTTCCGGCTTTAATACTTTGAGAAGAACCCTTTACCGGAAGATTTTTTATAGTTACTACCGTATCTCCGTTTTGCAAGATGTTTCCATTACTATCTTTTACCACTAATGCTTGCTCACCACCAATAGCTTCTTCAGGATTCCATTCATGTCCACATTCAGGACATGCTAGCAGGTTATCCAATTCATAGGTGTAAGTCGACTTACATTGTGGACAAGGAGTAATTTGTGGCATCAGTTGTATGTTTTATATGCTACAAAGTTAGAAATTATATAGACGTATGTTTTTTATGTATTGGCTAGAAGATTGTTTAAGACATTATTCTGCTTTATTTCATCTTTCAACCAATGACCGTGATCATGCTTTAGCGCATTTCCCTAACCTAAAATTGAACAAAGACAGGAACTTTACACAGTATTAATTTTACTTATTGTAGCTATATCTCCAATAAAATCTTGAAGATGGCTTAATTCGACATGATCCATAACAACAATTTTAAACCATTTTG
>JAEZIL010000136.1 GCA_023436685.1 Bacteroidota bacterium
GATAAGGCAAAGTGCGGCAGCTGCGTAGAAAGGCGCCCTGATGCCCCATGTAGAAAGAAAAGCGCCAAGAGCAGGGCCCAATACAAACCCTAACCCGAAAGCCGCACCTATTAGCCCAAAATTTTTAGCGCGGTCTTCATTGGTACTTATATCGGCTATATAGGCGGAAGCTGTTGTAAAACTGGCCCCGGTAATACCTGCTACAACCCTTCCTAAAAATAGCCATCCATATGTGGGTGCAAGCGCAAGCACAATGTAATCTATACCAAAGCCCAGCAAGGCCAGTAGCAAAATGGGCCTGCGACCGTAGCGGTCGCTCAGGTTGCCCATTACGGGTGCAAACAGGAATTGCATTACTGCAAAAACCGACAGTAAGATAGCGCCATAAGCACTGGCTTCATTTACCGGTATGCCTTTAAGTTCGGCAATAAGATTAGCCATTACAGGGATGATCAATCCCCATCCCATAATATCAATAAGTAGCGTAACGAATATAAAACCGATGGCTCCTTTCTTTTGAGATGGCATAAATTTTAAAAATGTGGGGTGCAAAGCTAATATTTATAGCAATATGTGCTATATGTATTTACACTGTTATACTCGTTTTAAATTTTCAGTAACTTTTTGTACTGCTTTCTGGTAAAGTTGTTGGTCACCTTTATTAAGTTTCTTAAGCATAGTATTGTATTCGTGCAGAAACACTCTTGCGAAGTCAGGATCAGATTTTACTACATCTTCGCTGTTGTCAATAATATCTGCATATTTTATTGTTTGCGAATCGGCGCTTGTATTTATAAGGCGCTCCAATTCACTGGCTTTCCTTTTTCTCCTGTTCCATGCAGGATAGTCCTGTTTCACATATACGTCTGTCAGTTCTTCCACAAGAGATACGGTTGTACTGGCTTGTTCTTCAGTCATAACAGTTGAAAGAAAGGCAACCATCTCGTTTCTGGTAACAGGTGTGTCTTCCAATACATCGTGTAGTACTGCTGCTGCCAATACTTCCAGTTTTTGAGTATAAGCACTGCATAATTTCATCACCCGCTTCGGGTGCTCAATATAGCGTTCGTTAGCATATTTACGCACCTGGTTTCCGTGAGCCTTATCAGCGAAAGCAATTACTTTATCTAATACTGATGTATGTTCGGTAGGTATCATGCCTGTTTTTAAGAAAACGGCTTAAAAATCCAGTGCCATGATAAATTGCAGTGAAAATAAATGGTGAGCCAGGGAGTGGTATCTATCTTATTAAAGTGATATTACCTTGTTTCTGAAATATATCGCCACTTTTAAAAACAATGGATAATACAAAAGCATATGCTTCTATAGGAGCGTCATCTCCTTTGTATTTGCCATCCCAGCCTATATTGGGATCGTGTGTTTCAAATACAATTTGCCCCCAGCGGTTATAAATCCTGAAATCCATTTTATCTATATTATAGCCTCGTACATATAGTATATCATTCTTCCCATCTCCATTGGGGCTGAAAGCGTTGGGCAGATCGGCAAGGCTGCAGTCATAAGGTACTTCTGCTGTGGTTTCTGCAGTACAGCCATAATGGTTAGCTGCTATTACCTGGTACTTACCTTTCGCTGCGCTGTCGCTCCATGTATCGGCAGTAATACCGGGCACACTATACACAGTTGCACCGTCCTGGTTGACCCTGCAATACCAAGGTGCCCAGCTGGCAGGTACAGTTACTGTTATGCTTCCCGGGGTAATACATTTTGCTCCTGTAACCTGTGTAAAAATCTCTTCCTGGCCTATGCGGATAGTATAAGCCTGTGTTTGCTTGCTGGCAATAGGGCAGCCATCATCGGTATAGGTTACAAAAAAAGTATAATCACCATCGGGTAATACCGGCATATTCCATACAAACCTGCCTTGAGGGCTTGTTGTATTGTTATTGGTAATATCCAGGCTTGCTCCTAAAGGCAAGCCATTCGCTGCCATATGTATATTATGGTTGTTATCGCCATCAACGGGGTTAATGCTAAATGTCAGTTCATGATTGCCTGCGCAGGTTTTTACCGTTACTGTATCTACAAGCGTGGCACCCGTTACATCGGTTATATACCCTTTGGGCGGATTGTTCTCGCAAGGCATTACCACCACTGTCATCTCTCGCATGCTGGTACCCAGCAATACGCCATTACGATATTCTGAAACACGGTATACAACCAACGATTTCTGAATTGCATTAGGTGTAAAGGTTAGCTGGCCGGTACTGCTGCTAAAACCAAAAGTGCCGGTAGCCGCCTGTAATGGATTGCTGCCACTAAAGCCTGGTAAATAGGTTACCTGCACTGTTTGGTCCAGCCCAGGCACTAGCTCGTATACAAGGCTGTCGCCATCGCCATCTACAGCCCCGGGGTTAAAATTTACAGGCTTATCAAGGCAATAGAACGGGGTGGCTATAGTAGTATACTCGGGCGATGAATTGTTGTGTTGTGTGTTATCTAAAGTTGCTTCGAGGCTTATAACCCCCGGAGGGTTAACGTTTGTAAGGCTATTGCTCCGGCCGGCAATAATAGGGCCGTCTGTTTCGCCCAGGAAAACAAATTTCCAGTCGGCAGCGGGGCCGCTAAGTGTAAATTCTTTAGAGTAAACAAATTTCTTTACACCAGGCACTGTACCCTGAGGGTTAACACAGGTAGTGTTATTCAGTTCGTCGGGGCAAACTGGAGTAACCTCAATGCCATCTTTGGGTGGCTCGTGGTCTAAGACATCAGTACGTACTACAGTATTTCCCTTCTTAATGTATATGCGTGGCCTGTCGACAGAGAACGAAGGGAAAGCTGCGCCGCTGCAATCGCCAAAAGTTACAATAGATACTTTATAAGTATTGCCCGATACATGTGTATAAAACAAATCGACCCCGTAGTAGTGGGTTGCAAATAGCTTGCCTGCTGATAATATGAGCAGCATAGCCAGAATAAAGGGTTTATAAAAGCACATGACAGTATTGGGGGTTACTATATATACTATAGCATTAAAGATAATAAAATAAATGTGCAGATTAAATTTTATCTGAGGTCATACAAAATGCACAAAGAATTAAATTTGGTAGCGTAATAACCATGAACATGCACAATCTTGAAAGAGTATACAAAATGTCGTTCGCAAGTGTATACCCGATGTATATACAAAAGGCAGAGAAAAAAGGCCGTACAAAAGAAGAAGTAGATGCTATTATTTTTTGGTTGACGGGTTATGACGTAAAAGCATTGCAGGAAGTAATAGATAAGCAAACCAATTTCGAAGACTTTTTTAATAACGCTCCTTCAATGAACCCTAATGCATCGAAAATAACCGGTGTTATATGTGGCTACCGGGTAGAAGATATTGAAGACCCTATTATGCAGAAGGTTCGCTACCTGGATAAGTTAGTAGATGAATTGGCTAAAGGCAAAAAGATGGAAAAAATATTAAGGAGCTAAAAATACTATATCTAAAAACCATTTGAACATGATATTGCAGTATTTAACACAGGAATTTGAACACGAAGTAGAGAGCACGCGTAAATTGCTACAGGCGGTGCCTGAAAAAGATATCAGGTACAAACCATCAGAAACCTCGTGGACAATGGGTGAACTGGCGCAGCATATTGCCACTATCTACTACTGGTATGTAGGCACCTTCACACAAGATGTTTACGACATGGCGGCAGACCGCCTGGAACGTGGTGATGTGCATGATATTAAGGCCACCCTGGCACTATTTGAAAGTAATGTAGAAAAAGCAAGGGAAGCACTAAAGTTGCTTACCGAGGAAAAACTGAAAGATAACTGGACCATGAAGGTGGGCGATAAAGTGGTGCTAGGCCCTATGCCAAGAGGTATCGTGGCCAGGGGCTTTCTCTATAATCATATCTATCACCATCGTGGAGAAATGATCGTTTACCTGCGTGCTACAGGCAATAAGGTGCCCGGCTTGTATGGCCCTACTTATGAGCAAAGCAAAAACGGATAAGATGCAAATAGAACTTAGGCCTGCACAAGTTTCAGATCTCGATATTTTCTTTCAGTTTCAGCTGGATGAACAAGCTTGCTATCTGGCAGCCTTTACTCCTAAACACCCAGCCGATAAGAAAGCATATATAGAAAAGTATACTAAGCACCTGAACGACCCTGCTATACGTACGCAGACAATTTTGGCAGACGGTGCGATAGCCGGAAGTGTTGCCAGATTTGTGATACAAGGCGATACCGAAATAACTTATTGGATAGATAAGAAATATTGGGGTAAAGGAGTTGCTACTACTGCACTTGAAAAGTTTTTGTCAACAGAAAGCGCCCGCCCCATCTTCGGCCGAGTTGCCTTCGATAATTTTGGTTCGCAGAAAGTGCTGGAGAAATGTGGGTTTGTAAAAACAGGTACCGACAGAGGTTTTGCTAATGCGCGGCAACAAGAGATAGAAGAGTTTATCTACAAGCTTGATTGATAAATAATAAGCCACTGCGTACGTAGTGGCTTATTATTGTTGTTTTACTTCTTCAAACTCCACAAAGCACCGTTCTTGGTTTGTAATATATCGAGATGTTTTTTCTCTGTTAGGTGTTGCAAC
Organism: Bacteroidota bacterium; assembly: GCA_023436685.1. GTDB lineage: Bacteria > Bacteroidota > Bacteroidia > Chitinophagales > Chitinophagaceae > Polluticoccus. The sequence goes on from JAEZIL010000136.1 coordinate 4,569, forward strand.
TGTGCTTCTGCTTCTTTTCTTGGTGTGCCCGTTAGCTCTGAGAACTCTTTTGCAGTAAGCGTTGGGTAAATGGCAAACAGGCTCTCCCAGTTGCGCGCGTATGTTTGCTTTTGCAGTGCGGGTTGCAGCTTAATTATGGCTTGCTCGTATACAGTATAGGGTTTGGAACCATAAACCATTTCTTGTGTGCCCGAGCCATTGGCTATGAATATAGATGGGAATCCTCTTACTCCCATTGCTCTTGCCTGTTCCAGGTCGTTTGAAAATAATTCTCTGGCCTGGCCTTCATAATCTCTCTTTAGCTGGCCTACATCCAGTTTAGCTCTTTCTGCCGCAAAGCTCAGATGTTCCCATTTAGTTATATTTTTCTTTTGCAAGAATACCAGTTCTCTCATTTCGCGCAGAAAGTTTATGGCTTTTTTCTCGTTCTGCATTTGTGCAGCTTTAAATGCAATAGAGGGTGGGTATGAAGATGATAGAGGGTCTTCCAGCCAAATGTCTCCATCTATAGGCATGTCGTAATATACACTTACCTCATCCCAGTGGTGGGCTACGTCCGATGGTTTGCTGATGCCACCACTATTATAACTCCAGTCGGGCAGAAGCCCGCCCATGCGATATTCTATTTCTACACTGCTGCCATATTCAAGTTTAAGTTTTCGTAACTGTGGCTCTATACCCCAGCAAGACGAGCAGATCGGGTCGGTATAATAAATGATCTTGATAGGCTTAGTGCTTGCTGTAATTGTTTCGTTTAATATTTCACTATCGGTTGCGGGTATCTCGCAAATACCCGTTTCTACATCGCACAAAAGCGGATTGTTTTGCTTTTCCATCTGTTTCGTTTTTGTTTGCCCGCGGCTGCTAACTGCAGAAAGAGCAAGTATGATTATTAGTAAAACTGATCTCATTATTGCTTTTACAGTTTTAGAAAATATGTATAAGTGTTTAAATTTGTAATGCAAATTTCCGAAAGCTAAAGATCTTCAACAATTAGTCAGAAAAACATGACTACATAAAAGCTATTAATGAAAAGTGAAAATACATGTCCGGTAGAGGGTTTTCTGAAAATGCTATCAGGTAAATGGAAGTTACAGATATTTCGCCTGGTGCTGGATAGCCCTATCAGGTTTAATGCACTTTTACGCCAAATAGAGGGTTCGAATAAGCAGACCATCGCAGTGGCCCTGAAAGAACTGGAAGAACAAGGGCTGCTTGAGAAAAATGTAATTAAATTGAAACCATTGCATATAGAGTATAGCCTGTCAGAAAAGGGCAGATCACTAATACCTGTTTTTCAGCAATTGGAAGATGTGATTTAAGCTAGTAAATTGGCCTCTATATTTTCATTAATAATAGCATCATATGAGGAAGTTAATATCGTTTATGCATATATCGCTCGACGGTTTTGTAGCAGGTCCAAACGGCGAAATGGACTGGATTAAAGTAAACCAGGAAATATTTGACCATGTAGGCAAACGTATAAGCGAAGGCGATACTGCGATGTATGGAAGAGTAACCTATGAAATGATGCAGAACTACTGGCCTACCGCCGCAGATAAACCCAGGGCCACCAAGCACGATATTGAGCATTCAAATTGGTATAGCAAGGTTCATAAAGTTGTTCTCTCAACAACAATGAAAGACAAAAGTCTGGATAATACGACAATCATCAGCGATAGCATTGCAGAGAAAATCAATAAAATAAAGCAGCAGGAAGGGGCTGATATTCTTGTTTTCGGAAGCCCGGCAACAACACATGAACTCATTCAGCAAAACCTAATTGACGGATATTGGCTGTTTGTTAATCCAATTATTCTTGGAGAAGGTATTTCGTTGTTTGCTGGTATAAAAGATAAGACTAAACTTAATTTACTAAACACCAAACAATTTTCTTGTGGCGTAATAGAGCTGAATTACACTGTGGACAGATAACAAGCGCTATTTTAATTATTAAAAGCCACTAATTTTCAGTGGCTTTTTTTATTAGGACAGGCTTGCATTAATCGTTGATGTTCAATATACTTGTCAAAATTTTTAATTTATGAAAAGCTTTATTCTTTTAAGTCTGTTTGCCCTGTCATTGGTAACATTCAGCTCATGTGGAAAATTAACCCAATGCGATTGCCCGTCCGGTAAATCTCTTAGTGTGAATGGTAGCGACGATTGGGAAATAAGGGCGAATTGCGAATCAAAATCAGGTGGTGTTTGCTCATACTAATGCCCGTAAGTTTACTACAATTCCGGTGTGGTTAAATTTTTAGAACGAACCTTAGGCCATTGAAATTCATAATCCACCCTTAGAGCTAATTTCAATTCCACACCAACATCAATATAACTTGTACAACAGTAATATTGAATGCAAAAGCCACTGAGTGATCAGTGGCTTTGTAGTAAGAACTAGATAATTATTGTTTAACTATAGTGGTTGAGAAGCGTTCTTCAGCTGTATATACATCAAGTATATATTTGCCGGCCGGCAGCTGACTAATGTTGATGGTGCCTGTTAACTCCCTGGCAGCGCTTATTACTTGCCCGGCAATATTGTATATGTTATACCTGGCAGCTTTATTTTTTTGTTCAAGCTCTACATGCACTTCATTCCCCGCAGGGTTAGGGTAGCATCTAAGTGCACCGGCCGATTGAACTGATGCTACGCCGGTTGGCCATATATCAGTGCCCAGTAGCTTCATAAGCGCATTTGTTACTTGCACGGGCCTTACATCTTTACCTGTTACTATATTTTTGTCAGAAAAATAAAACGGAGATGTTTTACTTACCAGGCCTCCTTTGTTAGTAAGCTCTTCAGCCACATCTATTTTGTCCTGCTGTTTCTGGTAGTCATTGGTTATTATCTTTACTCCATCTACCAGGTGTTTGCCATTGCTCAGGGTAATAGGGATAAGGCCTGAAATACCATCGCATACCGCGCCCACTTTACCGCCTTTTTCATAAATACGCGCTGCTATTTCTGCTATTTCTGTAGCGCTAGGAAAATCAACAAGGCAACTCAATCCACCTGCGTAATAAATAACATTGTAATGATCAGGATTTACTTCAGAGGGTTTTAGTGTGTTCTTCAATTTCGCGCGCATTGTCGATTCGTCGGCTGCAGATATTGGCCTGGAGTAATACATTTCATTATCGAAAATAAGTGGCGAGTTGCCACCTTTAGGACTAACGATATCTATATCCGACCATTTAAAGCCATAAGACTTCACAACACTATAAAAATCGGCTACCTCAGGCGTATAACAACCCCAGTTATGGTCGTTGGGGTCAAAAAGTGCATAGTCGGTATTAGTAACCACAACAAGAAGTTTCTTTCCACCATTTATCTGTGCATTTGTAATATACCCGCATAGCGAAAGTGCAATAACAGTAAATAATTTCTTCATAAGGTGTCTTAGTTTTTTGGAAATATACAGATGAAGACTATTGATTTATGGCCGGGGTTTGATAAATGCTGTGGTTTTTACGCAACAGTGACAAGGCTTTAATTGCTGGTTAAATGTAATGATAGGTGTTGGCTATATGAGGTGTCGACTATCTATCAGAGTATCCTGATATGTCATTAACATAAAGTGAGATTATGTATAATAAGTCAACCTCACACTGTTAAAACACGGTGGTGTGATTTGACAATGGTATGACTGCCATGCAGTTTTTTTAAAAACATTGACGGCATTTTCATAACTGCCAGGGCAACAAGCGATAGTAGCTTTACAGTATTGTTAACCGATAAATTAAACAAGATGAAAAGGAGACTACTAATAGCCGCGATATCAGCATTACCGTTAGCTAGTATGGCGCAACTAAAGAATATGGATTTCGAGAATTGGTCTGCTGTGGGCGGCAAGTTTAAGCCTGAGGGCTGGGTGTGGACCAACTCAAGGTTGGTAGACGAGAACTGGGCATTTTACTGGGAACCTGAACAACCTTCGCAAAACGGGACATACGCTATTAAACTTGGGGTATGGTACAACTATACTAAAGATGCTGCCTTGCAGATAGCACCTATCAATATGCGACCCACGGCGCTTAAAGGGTATTATAAGTATACAGATAATACAGTGATGGATGGCTCAGGCAACCTAATAGCTGATACAGCACAGGTAAGTGTTTACCTTACAAAGTGGAATGCCAGTACAAGTATAAGCGACACCTTAGGGGTTGGCATGTTGGATCTTGGAGCGTCGGACAACTATAAGGATTTTTCATGTAAAATAACATATAACTCGGCTGAGCAACCTGATTCGATACATGTATTTCTTGATTGCTCGCTGGTGGGCCGCGCTTTATCAGGCGCAATTGTTATGGGTTCTGGGGTTGCATCGTTCTTCACAGTTGATAACTTGACCCTGGAAGGGAATGCCCTGGCTGTAGGCTCAGTAGAGAAGCAAACCAAAGTAACTCCCTACCCGAACCCTACAACCGGAATTTTACATTTAAACGGCTTTTCGGGCAAGGTAACTGTATTAACCATGCATGGTGTTAAAGCCGCTATTATAAACCTGAACAAAGGCGAAGACCTTTCATTAGCGCAATTGGTACCGGGGATATACATGCTGCAACTTGAAGATGCAAATGGCGCTCAAACGCTTAAGGTAATTAAAGAATAGTTGATGGTTTTTTTCCAGGTTGGAAGCGGGGTAAGGACAAACTTCCCCGCTTGTGTTTGTACCTTATCCTTTTGCTACTAATGCAGTATAAACGCAGGAGTGTACGTCTTTTACTGAGTTTCCTAGTGTAGTGATCCTATTTGGACTTTTATCGCCCCCAATATTAGAAGTGTTTAAAACGTTGGCGACAGTCATCTTATGCCAAACTTTGTCCTATCGGTAAATGTGTGCTTAGCACAACCCTGTTCCAAAGATTGATTGTAATAACCGCTGTTAGAATATCGGCAATTTGGGCTTCGCTAAAGAATTGTAGGGCATTTGAGTAAATATCATCTGATAATCCATTTTTATGGATTAAAGTTATTTCTTCCGTAATGGCTAACACTACTTTTTCTTCTTCTGTAAAAATATCCCCTGCTTCCCTCCACGCCGTCAATAAAAAAATACGCTGATTTGTTTCACCATTTTTGATTGCGTCTTGTGTATGAATGTTGATACAAAACGCACAACC
>JAEZIL010000342.1 GCA_023436685.1 Bacteroidota bacterium
ATGCAGAAGAATTAGAAAACCGCTGTATACCAGGAAGGGCATCCACCCCATGTTTTTAACTGATGGTGATTGACGGGCATATTCCGACAGGTTTTTAGGTAGCAGCGCATTTAATACATTGGTGCGCAGGTATGCAATAAATACAGTAGCGCAGGCATGTATACCGGCAGTATTCATGAAAGTATCAACCGTAAGGCCGGTGAAGAAACCTAAGATCAAAAGCAGCCATACCGGGGTTTCGAAAGGCAGTAGCAATATAATGAGCGGGTATACATAAGGGATAAATACAGGAAAACCCGCAGGCTGCGACCACCAACGTAGCGTTATCTTATTTAAAATAAGCACCTGTATCATGATGATAAGGCAGAAGCGAAGAAAGTTTTTCAGGTATATACTCATTATTTAGCTTTTACAGAGTCTTCTAATTGAGTACGTTCAGGTAAAAATTTATTTTCAACTACATATACATATTGCAGGTTGCGGAAATTGGTTGCGGTAAGCAAATGTAAAATTTGCATTCCCGTTTTCTTTATCAGTTCAATTTTGTATACACGGCCTATCAGTACATCCGTAGGGAAAAATGAATAGCTGGTTGTGAAAACAGAATCGCCTTTATGTACTTTTATTTGTTGCGGAACATCTTTCATCAACAACTCATCCGGCCTGCCACCGTCCCAACTTACATAACCAATAGTGCCATCTTTTAATTTGGCGCTTACCTGTTGTTTTACACTAAGTACAGAAATAGCACTGGCAAAATGCTTAGACACATGTACTACCCTGCCAACCACACCTGTGCCCGAAACAACGGCCATATTCTTTTTAATACCATCGGCGCTACCACGGTTTATGGTGATATAATTGTTAGCAGAGCTGATGGAATTGTTTACCACACGCGCTGAACGATACAGATATTCTGCATACTGAATAACATGCTTATTGGTATCGGGAGAAAGTATTGGTTTTGTTACTGCGCTATCTGATAAAGTATCGAAGCTATTGTGTTGAGCAAGTTGTAGGCGTAAACGGCTGTTCTCATTTATCAGGCTGTCGTTCATCCGTTTAAGGCCAAAATAATACACAACATCATTTTGCTTTTTATAGAGTAAGCCAATTACAGAATTGGCAGAGCTCATTATATCATTACCCTGCAACATATTGGTACGCGCAATAAGTATAATGCATACTATTTCTAACCCCAAAAAAAGTATAAGGTTGAAAAAGCGTCGTATAAACAGTATGAAATTGCGCACCTGTTACAGAGGTAATATTTTATATCGAACAACAACTAGACTACTTCATCAGGAAAGGCATCTTAGCAACATTCTTCAATGCCATGCCTGTACCACGTACTACGGCACGCAGCGGATCTTCGGCTACCTGTACCGGTAATTTTATTTTGTGCGATATCCTTTTATCAAGGCCACGTAGCAATGCACCACCACCTGTTAAGTATAACCCACGGCGGTATATATCGGCAGCCAACTCAGGCGGAGTACTTTCTAAAGCCTTTAAAATTGCCTCTTCTATTTTAAAAATAGATTTATCAAGTGCTTCTGCAACTTCCTGGTACGATACCATGATTTGTTTAGGTATACCGGTTACCAGGTCGCGTCCATTTACAGCGATATCATCGGGGGGATTGTCAAGATCTTTCAATGCCGAACCTACGTGTATCTTAATTTGTTCTGCAGTACGCTCTCCTATCATTAAACTGTGATAGCGGCGCATTGTCTCCATAATATCTGCAGTAAATTCATCGCCGGCTATGCGTATAGACTGGTCGCAAACAATACCAGCAAGTGCAATAACAGAAATGCCTGTAGTACCACCACCTATATCTATAATCATATTGCCGGTAGGCTCTTCTACATCGATACCTATACCAAGTGCAGCGGCCATAGGTTCGTGTATCATATACACTTCTTTAGCGCCGGCTTGTTCTGCCGAATCGCGTACGGCACGCTTCTCTACCTCTGTAATGCTTGACGGTATACAAATAACCATTCTCCAGCTAGGAGGGAAAAGCGGTTTTTTAGGATAAACTAATTTGATCATTTCGCGCAGCATACCTTCGGCTGCGTTAAAGTCTGCAATCACACCGTCTTTCAGCGGGCGTATAGTTTTAAGATTTTCGTGTGTTTTTTCATGCATCATCATTGCTTTTTTACCAACCGCTACTATTTTATTAGTAGTGCGGTCGATAGCAACAATTGATGGCTCATCAACAACAACTTGTTCATTATGAATAATAAGGGTATTTGCCGTACCCAAATCAATAGCAATCTCTTGTGTCAAAAAATTGAACAATCCCATACGTATATTAGTAAAATCGGTGTTTTTTGGAAAAATAATGGCAAAGTTGATAAAAAAACAGGCCGATTTTGTATCAAAAGCGGATTTTTTTCAGCTAAGCGAGGTAAAGATAAAACTAATTATTTGCCAAAATCAAACACACCTGCTTTAACTCTTATAATATGTTTTGAAGAGGTTAAATAACTTATAATCAATGTTTAAGAAAAGGTTAAATTTCATATAGCCCTAAAGTTGCTATATATTGAAAATATGCATGTTTAATTTCATTAAGTGTGAAAAAAGCAGGAATAAGATTAATATAAACATGTTCAGAATCATCCATTTTTTTCTACTTTTGCACCTCGGGCGTTGAGCCCGATTTTTATATCTGCTCATCGCGCCCACGGGGTACTTTCCCGTTTTTCTTAAGAAATAGATTGTAGAAAATATATATGCCGCGCGACAATTCCATTAAAAGTGTACTTATTATCGGTTCTGGGCCCATTATCATAGGTCAGGCCTGCGAGTTTGATTATTCCGGATCTCAAGCTGCCCGCAGCTTGCGAGAAGAAGGAATTGAAGTAATACTGATCAACTCTAACCCCGCAACGATCATGACAGATCCGATTGTGGCCGATAAAGTGTATTTGCTACCCCTTACTGTAGAGAGTATAGAGCAAATATTGGATGAGAATAATATAGACGCTGTATTGCCTACCATGGGAGGGCAAACTGCGTTGAACCTTGCTAAAGAAGCTGAGGAGCTGGGGGTATGGGAAAAATATAATGTAAGGCTGATAGGGGTAGATATAAAGGCTATAGATAAAGCGGAAGACCGTGAATTATTCAGGCAATGGATGATTGAGCTTGGTGTACCGGTAGCTACAGCAAAAACTGCTAACTCTTTGTTAGAAGGTAAAGAATATGCACAGGAAATAGGTTTACCAATAGTAATACGTCCCTCATTTACTCTTGGAGGTACCGGAGGAGGCTTTGTGATGCACAAAGAAGAGCTGGATGCGGCTCTTGAGCGCGGCTTAACGGCATCGCCCATGCACGAAGTATTGGTAGAACAAGCTGTACTAGGCTGGAAAGAGTTTGAATTGGAGCTACTGAGGGATATGAATGATAATGTAGTTATCATTTGCACAGTAGAGAACTTTGACCCAATGGGCATACATACAGGTGATAGTATTACTGTAGCACCTGCGATGACACTAAGTGATACAGCGTTTCAATTAATGCGCAATACTGCTATCATGATGATGCGCGACCTGGGCAATTTTGCCGGTGGCTGTAACGTGCAGTTTGCACTGAATCCTGAAACAGAAGAAATAATAGCCATAGAAATAAATCCACGTGTGAGCCGTTCTTCGGCACTGGCATCTAAAGCAACAGGTTATCCGATTGCTAAGATAGCTGCTAAACTGGCCATTGGTTACTCGCTGGATGAACTGAAGAACCAGATTACGCAAACTACATCAGCATACTTCGAGCCGGCGCTTGACTATGTAATAGTAAAAATGCCACGCTGGAACTTTGATAAGTTTAAAGGGGCAGACGATACACTGGGCCTGCAAATGAAATCGGTGGGTGAAGTAATGGCTATAGGGCGCAGTTTTCCTGAAGCACTGCAGAAAGCCTGCCAGAGTTTAGAGAATAACGCGACAGGATTAAGCTCTATCAGCAGCACTAAAGTAAGGGCAGAAGAGCTGCTTGAGTCGCTAAAGCGGCCTACGTGGGATAGGATATTTAAAATAAAAGAAGCGCTTGCTTCAGGAGTATCTATTAAAACCCTGCGTGAGATAACGCATATAGACCGCTGGTTCTTATATCAGATTCAAGACATAGTAAACCTTGAAAACAAGATAAAAGAATATAAGCACCTGGAAAAATTGCCTGATGACTTATTATCGGAAGCAAAGCAAATGGGCTTTAGCGATGAACAAATTGCAGACTGCATAAAAGATTGTACGGCAGAAGAGGTATATGAGCACCGAAAAAAATTAGGCATAAAGCGCGCTTACAAAATGGTGGATACATGTAGTGCCGAATTCGAAGCAAAAACACCATATTACTATAGCACTTTTGAGCCTACATCTTACGAGAGAGCGACAAAAGCTGAGTTGACATTTAATGAAAGCCGGCTTTCTGATAGAAAGAAAATAATAGTTCTGGGTTCTGGGCCCAATCGAATAGGACAAGGCATTGAATTTGACTATTGCTGTACCCATGGCCTGATGGCTATACGTGAAGCGGGCTATGAATCGATAATGGTGAATTGCAACCCTGAGACTGTATCTACCGATTTTGATATAGCAGATAAGCTCTACTTTGAACCTGTATATTGGGAGCATCTTTGGGAGATTATTGAACATGAAAAGCCCTATGGTGTTATAGTGCAGCTTGGTGGGCAAACAGCACTTAAACTAGCTAAACGCCTGCATGAAAAAGGAATTAGGCTGATAGGTACATCGTTTGACGATATGGATATAGCAGAAGACCGTGGCCGCTTCAGCGATCTGTTGAAAGAGATAGGTATTCCTTATCCAAATTACGGTACAGCTTATACTACTGATGAAGCAATAGATGTAGCAAACGAAGTGGGCTATCCTGTATTGGTACGCCCATCTTATGTACTGGGTGGGCAGCGTATGCGCATCGTTATCAATGATGAAGAACTGGAGAAAAGTGTATTGAGCCTGCTGAAACACTTACCGGGGAATAAAATACTTATTGACCATTTTCTGGACAGATGCCAGGAAGCAGAGGTAGATGCGATATGCGATGGTGAAGATGTGCATATAATGGGTATTATGGAGCATATTGAACCAGCAGGTATCCATAGTGGCGATAGCCATGCAGTATTGCCGGCATTTAACCTGGGGCAAATGGTAATAGATGAAATGGCAGACTATGCTAAAAAAATAGCATTGAGGTTAAATATAAAAGGGCTGATAAATATACAGTTTGCTATAAAAGATGGTAAAGTATATGTAATAGAAGCCAACCCACGTGCTAGCCGTACCACGCCATTCATTGCAAAAGCTTACGGTATTCCATACCTAAACATTGCGACGCAGGTAATGATGGGTGAGAAAAAACTGAAAGACTTTAAAGTAGAGAAAAATTTGAAAGGCTTTGCGGTGAAGGAACCAGTATTTAGCTTCAACAAATTCCCGAATGTGAATAAGGAATTAGGCCCTGAAATGAAAAGCACTGGAGAAGCAATAAGGTTTATAAAAGATCTCAGAGATCCTTGGTTTAGACAACTTTATAAAGAAAGAAGCATGCACCTTAGTAAATAACTGAACGCCCGTAAGGGCGTTTTTTTATATGTGTCATAATTAGTTTTCTATTTACATGAAGTTTGGGACATACACCTCCAATATCTTTGCGCCCGCTAATCACACCTCTATGAAAAAGCTACTAATTTTTAGTTGTGCAGCAATTTGTGTTATGCCGCTAAAGGCACAAACGGTTAATGCACTCGATTCGGTTATCATAAAACAAAACCGTTTCCAACTGGCATTGACCAAACAAAACAAGAACATACAAATTATCACTGCAAAAGAAATAAGTGCGTTGCCTGTACGATCGGTAAACGAAGTGCTGGCATATGCTGCGGGCGTTGACCTGAGGCAGCGGGGCCCGGTAGGCACACAAAGCGATATAGGACTAGACGGAGGAACTTTTGACCAAACCCTGATATTGATCAATGGGGTTAAAATGTCGGACCCTCAAACAGGTCACCACCTGATGAACCTGCCGATACCATTATCATCTATCGACCATATAGAAATACTGCGTGGCCCAGCTGCATACATCTATGGCGTTAATTCCTTGGCCGGGGCTATAAACATTGTTACTAAAGTGCCCAAGGAAAATGAAGTAAGCGCACAGGCATATGCAGGTTCCAGCTTTAAAACAGATACTACAACCGGCGATACTTATCATGGCTGGGGTGTGCAGGCATCGGCTAGCCTTGGTAACGAAAAGCAATCGAACATACTCTCGTTTGCGCATGATGAAGGTAACGGCTACCGCCACAATACAGCATATAACGCATACCGTGTGTATTACCAGAATAAGACCATCATTAATAGTAAAAACGAACTGGATGCAATGGGTGGCTAAGAATACAATACCTTTGGCGCTAACGGCTACTATAGTGCACCTGGCGATAAAGAATCGAAAGAAACTACGCAAACAGCGTTGGGTAGCCTACGGTACACCTATCGCCCCAGGAAGAACTTTTCTATAAGTCCTAGGGTTAGCTACCGCTACAACAACGATGACTACATATATGTGAAAAGCAAGCCGGAGCTATACCACAACATACATGAAACAAATGTGCTGACAGGTGAGATACAATCAGTACTAAGCACTAAGAAAGGACATATAGGTGCGGGTGTAGAGCTACGCAATGAACAAATAAAGAGTACTAACCTTGGCGACCGCCAAAGGAATAACCTGGGTATATACGGAGAATACAAGCACGACTTTAACGATAAGCTGAATGCAGGCATAGGCTTGTATGCCAACTACAACAGCGATTACGATTGGCAACTGTTTCCCGGTGTGGATGTGGGCTACGTCATAGATAAAAAATGGAAAGTATATGCATCGGCAACAAGAGGCCAGCGCCTGCCAACGTATACCGACCTATACTATAAAGGGCCAACCAATATAGGTAACGACCAACTGAAACCCGAAGTAGCCAGCTATGCAGAAGGTGGGGTAAAATATTCGGACAGAAACTTTTACGCACAAGCCAATTACTTCTATAAATATGTAACAGACTTTATTGACTGGGTACGTGTAAACGCTACAGACCCATGGCAACCACAAAATTACCAATCGGTAACTACAAGCGGTATTACCATGATTGTTGCTTACGATCTGAACGTTTCAAACGATTTCCTATCGAAGATTGGCCTGAACTATACTTATTTGGATCCCACCATTAAAACACCGGGCAATGAAACATCGAAGTACATCATAGATGCACTAAAGCACCAGGCAACAGGGAGCTTACGTAATGTGTTCTTTAACAAAATAAATCTAAATATAACAGGCAGATACTTGTATCGTATTAGTGCTAACGATTACACCCTTATTGACTTGCGCCTGGGATATCAATGGAAAGATTTTATGGTATATACTGATCTGAATAATATCTTCGATACACAGTATAAAGAAATAGGGAGTGTGCCTATGCCAGGACGTTGGTATACGTTTGGGGTTAAATTTAATAAGCCGTTATCCCGATAGGCGTAAACGGCTAACTTTGATAACTAATAATGAATATGCAAACAAAGACACCGCAGGATACTCATATAATAATGTCGGAATTAGTACTGCCTAATGATACTAACACCCTTGGTAACCTAATGGGCGGCCGCTTAATGCACTGGATGGATATTGCTGCGGCGATATCGGCTCAGAAACATTGTAACTGTCCGGTGGTAACCGCCTCTGTAGATAATGTATCGTTTAATAACCCAATAAAGCTGGGGAATCTGCTAACCATTGAGGCGAAGCTGACACGTGCTTTCAATACATCGATGGAAGTATACTTACGCGTGTGGGGAGAAGATATGGCGGCACAATACAAATATTTGAGCAATGAAGCATACCTGACCTTTGTTGCGCTGGATCCTAATGGCCGCCCGCGCAAGGTACCTGAGATAATCCCTCAAACTGATGAAGAAAAAAAATACTTTGATGGAGCGCTACGTAGGAGGCAGCTAAGGCTAATACTGGGAGGAAAAATGAAAGCGGCTGATGCAAATGAATTGAAAGCACTATTTTTTAACGATTAAGAAGAAAAAGGAACTATGCTGGATCGTAAAATACCCCCTGCTATACATGATGCTATTGAATTTGACTACATTTTACCTGCCATTAATGAGGATAGACTGGATAATGGCCTACCCTTATATTGGCTAGATGCCGGCGTACAGGATGTTGTAGAGATAAATTGGATATTTCCAGCGGGGCTGTGGTATGAACATAAACCTGCCACCGCACAAGCTGTTGCAGCATTGCTAAAAAATGGAACCTCGAAACACAGTGCTCATGAAATAAATGAAGCATTAGAGTTTTATGGTGCTAGCTTGAAAATTACTGCCAGTAACGATTTTGGTATTGTTACACTTCATGCGCTAACCAAACATCTGGAAGCATTATTACCTATAATAAAAGAGTTACTAACTCAGGCAGTTTTCCCAGAAGATGAATTAGCTATCTATAAACAGAATGCCATTCAACGGCTGCTGGTAAACGAGCGTCAGTGCGAATTTGTAGCGAATCAGCGTATAGATGCTTTGCTATTTGGCGAATTTCATCCTTATGGCAGATATTCGAAAAAAGAAAAGATAGAAGCATTGAATAGGGAGGATTTACTTCAGTTTTATGCTAAAAGTTACCACCTATCGCACGTGAAGATATTTATGGGCGGTAAAGTGGGCGATAAGGAAGTAAAACTGATCAATGAAATATTTGGTAAAGTTGATGCTCCTAAAGTAGAATTGGTTAGTGAAACATTTTCTGCACCTGCACCTTCAGATAACAAGCAGCATATTTTAAATGACCCTAACGGCGTACAGGGAGCTATCCGTATAGCTCGTTTATTCCCAAACAGACATCACGCTGATTTTGCCCCAATGGTTGTATTGAACACATTGTTTGGAGGATATTTCGGAGCAAGACTGATGAGCAACATTCGTGAAGATAAAGGATATACCTATGGTATTTATAGTTCTCTATCACCTTTTACAAATGGCGGGGCCTTAACCATACACACAGAGGTGGGGCGAGATGTAGTAACACCGGCAATAACTGAGATATACAAGGAAATGCAATTGCTATGCGAGGAAAAAGCAGATGAAGAAGAACTATTGCTGGTAAAAAATTACCTGTTAGGTAATTTACTTGGCGACCTGGATGGCCCATTCTCTATTTTGCAAAGATGGAGAACATTGATATTGAATGGCCTGGGTATTGAACATTTTAATAGGAATATACAAGTGTATAAAACAATTACAACTGAGGAAATTCGCATTCTGGCACAAAAGTATTTTGGTAAGGATGATTTTTATGAAGTAGTTGTAATATAGCATGTGTATGTCTTCTGGCAACTCTGTAAATTAATTATTCGTTTATAGATAACAACAATTATCGGTATGAGGGTATTAAAATTAGCTTTGAGTTGCGGCATAATGTTGTTATTTACACAATGCACCAGCGCACAAAAAAACGATAACATGGATAATGAGCATAAAAACAATCCGTACTATTCGCGTACTGACACTACCAAGCTTAATGTAAGCAACGAAGAGTGGAAGAAAATATTACCTTCTGAAGTATATGGTATAGCCCGTGAGGCCCAAACCGAATGGGCGTTTAGCGGGAAGTATTGGAATACCGACGAAAAGGGCATGTATTACTGTGCGGTATGTGGCAATCCATTATTCAAATCAGATGCAAAGTTTGCCAGTTCTTGCGGGTGGCCCAGCTTTTACGAAACTATCAAACCTACCAGTGTTAAGTATGTCGAAGACAATTCGCACGGTATGCATAGGGTTGAGGTTTTATGCGGCCGATGCGATTCGCATTTAGGGCATATTTTTGATGATGGGCCGCCACCAACCTATAAACGCTTCTGTATGAACTCGCCGGTGCTTGAGTTTGAACCGGAAGAAAAGAAGTAATTCAAATATTTGAGATCAACCGTATTGCCAGCGGTTTTTTATGACAAAGAAAGAGCGGTATAAATATACTATCGGCTGGTTTGAGGAGAACATGCCAGTTGCCGAAACAGAACTTCATTACACTAATCCGTATGAGTTGCTGGTGGCAGTCATTCTTTCTGCACAGTGCACTGATAAACGTGTAAACATAGTAACGCCAGCGTTATTTGAGCGTTTCCCCGATGTGTATCAGCTAGCTGAAGCAACGTTTGAAGATGTGGAGCCTTTTATACGAAGTGTAAGTTTCGCAAACAATAAAACAAGGCACCTGATAGGAATGGCCAAAATGTTGGTTGAAAAATATAATGGGGAGGTGCCGGCAACAGTAGATGAATTAATAGAACTGCCGGGAGTAGGAAGGAAAACGGCAAATGTCATTACTTCTGTTATCTTCAATCAGCCTAACATGGCAGTTGATACCCATGTATTCCGTGTGTCGGCCAGGATTGGGCTAACAACAAATGCTAAAAATCCGCTGCAAACAGAAAAACAATTAATTTCAAATATCCCTGAACATCTTGTGCATAAGGCACATCATTGGTTAATACTTTTAGGGCGTTATATATGTGTAGCACGAAGGCCGAAGTGTGAAATATGTGGCGTGCGGGATGCTTGTAAATATTTTCAAACAGACATGCGCCATATTGTTGGTGAGCTAAAACAGCCGGTTATCCCTGGGCCTGCCGCCACGAAGGTGTAAAGCTTTTATCGAAGTCCTCGTATTTCTGGGTTTTATAGATGTTCTCGCCCAGGTATTTCAATACCTTTTCAATGGTAGGCACATCCAGATAGCCGGGTATAGGTTGAGGGTTTTGAAAATTCTCTTCTAGTATTACAGATGTAGGATAAGACATTTTGCCTCGCATCAGTTCGGCAGCCAATGTATTGGCACGGTACTGTGGTACAAATCCCCACATTTTACCCATAAATCGGATACTATCTTGTGTTTCAGCATTAAACTTTACGGCATAGAAGTTCTTATTCATATACTTAATCACCTCTGGATGGCTAAAAGTTTTCTTATCCATTACTTTACACCAGCCGCACCAATTAGTATATACATCAATAAAAACCTTTTTAGGCTTTTTCTTCATTTCCACCTGTACTTGGTCAAGAGTTAGCCAGTTGATCTCTAAAGAGTCAACCGCCTCTGCTTTAACAGCGGTAGCTTTTTTATTTTTATCTCCCGCAATAGCAGTAAAGCTTATCAGTGTAAAAGCCAATAGGAAATATAGTATACGGTTCATTTCGTTCGAAGGTTGTGCTTACGAATTTACGATTATTTCCATGTAGCTTTGTTAATACCATGCTATAATTGGGTAAATTAAAGATATGAAAGTAGCGGTAGCTGTTACAGGCGCAAGTGGATCGGTATATGCTAAACTATTGTTGGAGAAGCTAGTGGCTTTGAAAGAGCAGGTAAAAGAGATAAGTGTAGTATGGAGCGATAATGCCCATACAGTATGGGAACATGAAATAGGCGATAAAACGTACAGCAGCTTCGATGTAAAGGTGTGGAAGAAAGATGATTTTATGGCACCTTTCGCTTCAGGTAGTTCAACATACAGCGCACTAATTATATGCCCTTGCAGCATGGGTATGGTAGGGCGCATTGCTGCAGGTATTAGTAACGACCTGATATCTCGCGCAGCAGATGTAATGCTAAAAGAAAGGCGGAAGCTGATTTGCGTAGTACGTGAAACTCCCTATAATTTAATACACTTAAAAAATATGACTGCCATTACTGAAGCGGGAGGTATTATATGCCCAGCTACCCCTTCTTTTTACAGTAAGCCATCAACATTAGCTGAAGCTGCAAATACAGTAGTAGTACGTGCCTTACACCTGGCGGGCATTTACGTAGAAGGGTATAAATGGAATGAAGAATAAATAATGAATATATGGGATATGCCGGATCGCTTGAAAGATTGATACGTATCATGGATGAGCTAAGGGAGCAATGCCCTTGGGATAGAAAGCAAACCATACATACACTCCGTCAACTAACAATAGAAGAAGTGTATGAATTAGCTGATTCTATTACCGATAATAATTGGAAAGGACTTAAGGAAGAACTAGGTGATATTTTACTTCATATTATTTTCTATAGTAAAATAGGTGCAGAAGAAGGGCAGTTTAATATTAACGACGTAATTGAGAATATTTGTAACAAACTTATTAATAGGCATCCGCATATTTATAGTAATATAAAAGTTGAAAACGATATAGAAGTAAAGCAAAATTGGGAACAGATAAAACTGAAAGAAGGCAAAAAATCAATACTTGAGGGAGTACCGTCGTCGTTGCCTGCTATTGTAAAAGCACTACGCCTGCAGGAAAAAACTAAAACAGTAGGATTTGAGTGGGATAGAATAGAACAGGTTAAAGAGAAGGTAGATGAAGAAATAGGCGAACTGTATGAAGCAGTAGCTAAAGGCAATAGCCGGCATATTGAAGAAGAGTTTGGAGACGTGCTGTTTGCATTAGTTAATTATGCTCGTTTTGCTAATATAGATCCCGAACATGCATTAGAACTAACTAATAAAAAATTTATAAAACGGTTTCAATATATAGAGACTGCTGCAAAAGCACAGGGTAAGGTACTGGAAGAAATGAGCCTTGAAGAGATGGATGCTTTATGGAATGATGCTAAGAGGTAGTATTTTCCCGTATGTTTAAGCGATATCCATATAAAGGATGGCTATTTATTAGCATAGTACTGTGGGGTATTACTGCATACAGATACTATGTTAAGAATAACGAAGTTACACCTGCTCAAATGGCACGGTCGGTAGAGCGCGACCTGCAGGATAAGCAAAAAGAATTTGAACAAATAGTGTTGGGCAGCGAGGTTGTTAATAAGATATTCGCCAATGCACTATCGCAAAAAGAAGTTGAAGATCTTTCGAAACTGTCGTTTTACTTATATGCTTATGAAAACGATGGACTTGTTTTTTGGAACAGCAATGAAATACTGGCTGACTGTACCAATGAACCATACGGCAATAGTGTTTTATTAAATGCCGATAAGGGTACTTTTGTAAAACAATGTATTAACATTGATGTTGGTAGAAAAATTACCGTACTATACCCTATAGTTATAAAATACCCTTTTGAAAATAACTATTTAAAATCCCATTTCGAGGCAGAGGATTACATACCTATCAATACTCGTATAGACGTAAAAGATGGGCGATATAGTTATGCAGTTAAAGACATAAAGAATAATCTGGTCTTTTATCTTGATTTTTCCGGCACAACATTGCCGGTATGGATGCCTGGTAAAATCCTTATTTGGACGCTAGTATTGGCATTACTAAGTACAATTTTTTGGATACAGTTGATTACAATATATGTAACTCGTAAGCGATCTATAACAATTGGGTTCTTATTTACAATTCTTGCTGTTATTGGGTTTCGTATACTAACATATAAATATGGATTGCCATTTAATTTAGGAAACCTACCTATATTTTCTCCGCTATTATATGCATCAAGTGCATTACTCCCATCATTGGGCGATCTACTGATAAATGCATTGTGTATTTTATGGATCGTAGTTTTCTCGGTTAGAAATATAAAGAAGGAATCCTTAAACAAATTACATCTTACTAAATGGTTGAGTGGTCTGCTGGCAATGTTAGTTGCAGGTATTTTAGTGTGGTACACATTGTACTTTACTAATATAATAAGTAGCATAGTACTGGACTCGCGTATTTCTTTTGATGTAAGCCATTTCTACTCAATTACTTTTTATACGCTTGTAGCTATAACTACCATAGCTATTATTACACTGGCCTCGTGCTTGTTTATATATCTACTTAACCTACTACTAAACGGATTGTTGCCTCAAAAGCCAGCCAAGTATGCTGTAGTACTGCTTGTTGGTGTGCTTATAATTTTTCTTAGGTTCAATAGTTTAACCAACATATTGCCGTTAGCAACATTGAGCTGGTTGCTTTTGGCTATCATTCTACTCGATATAAAGATACTGGCTAAGGTAGATGACATCTTTTCGCCTCAGGTAATATTTTGGGCAATCTTTGTTTGTGCGTTTTGTACCGCATACTTACAATACTTTGTGCATGTAAAAGAAATTGAAACCAGGAAAAACTTTGCTGAACAAGTGGTTAAGCAACGGGATTATCTCACAGAGTTCGCGTTTAAAAATACCTCAGTTAATATTCAGAAAGATGCTGCTATTAAAAACTTTCTTCAAGCCCCATCAGCAGATAGACGTAGAACTGTCAATGAGCGATTTGATGCATTGTATCTAAGCGGGCAACTAAACAAATATCAAAGCAAAGTATTAATATACAATGCTGAGGGCCAGCCCTTATATAATAATGATACGGCAAAACTTGAAAGATTTGAAAACGAGAAAATAACGGCTGAGCCTACTTCTGATACAACCTTATTTTATAGAGGCTATACACAAGATGGACATTACTATTGGGCTACAATACCCATATTTACCGACAGTATTAATGCTGTAGTGCTAGGGTATGTGGTTATAGATTTGGGAATAAAAGAGGGGGAAACCGAAACAGTATATCCTGAATTGTTACAGCCAGGATCTATTAAAAATGCCAGTGAAGAAGCGGGGTATTCCTATGCGGTGTATGTAAATAATAAGCTGATAACGCAAACATCAGATTATTCCTTTCCAATACACCTGAATTATTCCATTCCACAGCCGCATACAATATACGACTGGGAAAACTCATCGGAATTATTGTATAAAGTAGATGAAACAAAAACAGTATTTGTAATAAGGTACAACAGGGTATGGTTAGAGACCTTTACATTGTTTTCATACCTGTTCGGTATCCTTATGCTGATAGTGTTTGCTGTAATATTGTATAGGATAAGTATTTCATATTTTTCAAAGCCCAAACACTCTGAAAAACTTATAAACCTAACATTAAGAAATCGGATACACTTTTCTATGTTGGGCGTTGTATTGATATCATTTATGATAATTGGTACGGTAACTATTATATATTTCAGTGTTCAATACCGCCAATCCAGTACAAAGAACCTGCAGAAAACCATGCAGATTGTACAGCGGACCATACAACAATATTTAAAAGATAATGGCGGCTTGAACAACCCGGCGGCATTTGATGAACATGCAAATAACGCAGGCTTCAAATATCTAATTGCAGGGTTGGCTAATACGCAAAAGGTGGATATTAATATCTATAAAAGAAGTGGCGTATTAAGTGTTACATCTCAGGAAAACATTTATGATAAGTTTCTTTTAGCAAGGATAATAAAGCCTGATGCCTATTATCAGCTGGATAGTTTAAAGAAAAGCCTGGTTACACAAAATGAAAGAATAGGAAGATTATCTTATTTATCTGGCTACGTACCCATTTATGATAACAACGGGCAAACGTTGGGATATATTAATGTACCTTATTTTTCGTCTCAGAAGGAGTTGAATTACCAGATATCAAATATAGTGGTGGCACTTATAAACCTCTATGCATTTATATTCCTGATCTCCAGTTTGCTGACTGTATTCATTACACGTTGGCTAACACGCACATTGAGTATAGTAATAAACCGCTTTGAAAAATTAAGCTTATCAAAAAATGAACCGATACAATGGGAGTATGAAGATGAAATAGGAACGTTAGTGAAGGAGTACAATAAAATGGTTAAAAAAGTGGAAGAGAGCGTAATATTATTAGCTCAAAACGAAAGAGAAATGGCATGGCGTGAAATGGCTAAACAAGTAGCCCATGAAATTAAGAATCCCCTAACGCCAATGAAGCTTAATATACAATATTTGCAACAAGCATTAAATAGCGGTTATAGCAATGTAAATGAACTGGCTGCAAAAGTTTCAGAGTCATTGATTGAACAAATAGACAACCTTTCCTATATCGCATCAGAGTTCTCAAACTTTGCAAAGATGCCAGAGGCTAAGCCGGAAGAAATTGAATTGAACGAAATTTTAGAGAAAGCGATTGAACTATATTTGAATGAAGGAAATGTAAAAGTGACATTTAACAACAGCCCCGGGAAGCTAAAAGTTTATACAGACAAAAGTCAGCTAGTGAGAATATTTTCAAATATACTTGCTAATGCTGTGCAGGCTATACCTGAAGATAGACATGGTGTAGTTACAGTGTCATTACAAAAACAAAACCAAAATGCATTGATAACCTTTGCAGATAACGGGAATGGAATCGAAGATGATGTTGTTGATAAAATATTTCAGCCCTACTTCACAACCAAAAGTTCAGGCACAGGCCTGGGCCTAGCAATGACAAAGAAGATCATTGAATTTTGGAAGGGTACTATTTGGTTTGATACAGAGAAAGGGAAAGGCACAGTTTTCTACATACTACTTCCTTTACAGAAGGAATAGGTCACCAAACTTGTACTTCACGCTCCAACTCTATGCCAAATGTTTTTTCAACAGAGTGTAAAACCTTTTCAGATAAGTTCCAGATATCTTTCCCTGTTGCACCTGCATAGTTAACCAATACCAAGGCCTGCATGGGGTGAACACCGGCATCGCCTTCACGATATCCTTTCCAATTACACGTTTCTATTAGCCAGCCGGCGGGTACTTTAACTAAGCCATCGCTAAGAGGGTAGGAAGGAATAGTGGGATATTTCTGCTGTAATGCATTAAACTGTGTTGTTGAAATAGTTGGATTTTTAAAAAAGCTGCCGGCGTTGCCTATCTTTTTAGGATCAGGCAATTTGCTGGTACGTATATTAATAACAGCTTGCCCTATAGCCGCTATAGAAAGATGGTCAATATTCATTCTCACTAACTCTTGCTCTATTGCGCCATAACTTATATTAAAATTCGGTTTTTTATTGAGCCTGAAAGTGACTGCGTTTATAAGTACCTGCCCCTTCAATTCTTTTTTAAAGATACTATCACGATATCCAAACCTACACTCATCGCCATTAAACTCTACAAAGGTTTTTTCATTCCAATTCCAGCAGTTAACCGACTGTATTGTTTCTTTAACCTCGACCCCATAAGCACCTATATTTTGTATGGGAGCAGCACCCACAGTTCCGGGAATCAATGCCAGGTTCTCTATTCCAGCCCAACCATTGTTTATGGCATACATTACAAGCTCATGCCAAACCTCGCCCGCACTTACCTTTATGTAAACATGTTCTACAGTTTCTTTAAGTACTTCTATACCTTTCAATTTATTGATAATAGTAAGTCCTTTAACCGGCTGTGTAAGTAAAATATTACTGCCTCCCCCTACAACATTCCGTTGTACAAAAGGTAAATTAGTTATTTCTTCAAGCGAATGGATATGTTCTATCCTTACAACGTTTTCGGCAGGTACATCCATGCCAAATGTATTATAAGGCTTTAGAGAAATATTATGCAATAGCTCCATTCTGTAAAAGTAATATGCGTCTAGAATTTGAAACTGCTAAATTTATCAAGCTTGAAACGGATGCCTAAACCTGGCGTATTATTAATTAGCACACTGCCATTTTT
>JAEZIL010000240.1 GCA_023436685.1 Bacteroidota bacterium
ACAGAATTGAGCCCTGGGTAATAAGGCTCATTATTGCGTTTTGTAAAATACCTCATATAGTTCCCCAATGTATCAGGGTCTTTAAAGAAAACTTTAATCTGCCTTGCATCGGGATTATTCTGTGGTATAACCGGAGGGAGAGCAGTAATCACAGAGTCTAGTTGAGTAGGGTTTGGTATTTTAGTTGTAGACTGATAAGTTTGACCATTTACTTCAATACTTAGGGTGTAAAATTTTTCAACTTCACCTAGTATCCATTCTGACGGAGGCATGGATGTGTCTACACTGTAGAAATAAAACTTATTGCCATTAATACCGGTATCGAAGCTGTATTCTTTAAGAGTTATTGTTTTAACTCCGTCTGACACCTTTACAAGTGCATTATGAACAAAGCTATTTTGTAGAGTAGCAAGATCTATTTTAGCAAAATAACCAATCGACTCGGTTAAAAATACATATGGAGGAAGGCCTGTTTCTATTGCACCCTCAACAACCAAGCGAGATTGCCCATTGTCAAGTTTAATATTGACTTCTTTTTCGCAAGAAGTATGGAAAAGGAAAACTAAAGCAATTATAGAAAAAGCTAAAATGCGTCTCATAATAATAGACGCAAATTTAGGTTAACTGTATCAAATGGCATTAATTGATTGCCGTTACGTACTTGCCTTCAGAGTTATAGATTACAGGCATTAACTTATGATAACGTTCAAAATAGTCGTAGCCGGATTTAAGATTTATCCAAAAGCGCTGTTTAGTAGTATCTGATGCATATTGGCGCCCCAGAAAATTAAGGCCCGTTTTATCGAAGCGTACAGGGAAAATGTGTACAGGTATATATGTTTGTCCGCTCAGTTTAGCATTAAGGCATAGTGTATACAGCTCTTGAATAATGCCATCGGTCATAGGCATACATCCTACAGTAACGCATCCGCCGTGGATATATATATCGCCGCCAGGTTTTTTCCGGTCGCCTAATATCATATCCGAATAGTTAGGATAGTTTAGGAGTAAAGAAAGGTGGTAATCACTTTTAGGGTTAAAGTCCTCTATAAAATAGAATCCTTCCGGTACCTGTCGGTCGCCTTCGTAACGCTTGGGGCCTAATATTCCCGAAAGTGCGCATATATTGTAATGCTTTACCTATGTGTATTCGGCACTATCGCTGTCGCGGGCCCATAGCTCCATCTCGTTTTGAGACTTGAACGAACGTATATATATATCGCTAGGGGGATACTTTAAACCTTTTGCTTCGAAAACTTTGCGCAACGTATCGTTATTTTTCATCCATGCCTGTGATACACGGTTAAAGGAAAATTGAAAATTTCTGAATGTTTGCACATCATCCTGTGCATGCAGCGCCGAAAATTCAAAACATGCCAATAACACAAGTACTATAGTACGTAGCAGCCCTTTTGCCATTCTAAAAATTTATATAAATGTGATACTCACAAAGTTAATAGTATAAAATTGTAAAATTTTCATAAAGAACAATAAAAAAGGAGGCAAATTACTGCCTCCTTTTCTCGTTTGAATGGGGTGCTTTTATCTTAATAATGCGATCTTTTGCGTATTGCTTGATCCATTTGCCTTTACGGTAATAAAGTACTGGCCATCTGCAAGATTACTTACATCTATCACGGCTGGCTTATTAGTATTTAATGATCTTGAATAGACGTTTTTGCCGGTTACGTCAGAGATTGATATCTCAGCATTAGCTGATACGAGTTTCCAGTTGATAAATATTTTATTGTTGGCAGGGTTAGGATATATGCTAAACATATTGCCTGTATTTACATCAGTAACCGATGTGCTTTTAGGAGCTATGCTTTTGTCAGCTTCGTCGTAGTTAAAGCTGATGCTTGTTTTTGATGTAGTGGTGGCATCTAGGGTTACGTTATATGCCGTTGTGGCATATCCGCCGCTTTCAGGATAAACTGAATAACTGCCAATAGGTAGATTGCTAAACGAATACTGTCCATTTGCATCGGTATATGTACTTGAAACAAGATCATGATTAGCATCTCTCAGGAATATAAGTAAGCCCGGTACCCCTGCGCTTGTACCTCTGTTAGCGCCAAGTGTAACATCGCCACCAATAAAGCCTGGCCCTGATACTGCAGTACCTGTTTGTAAATGAATATCTGTGCCTATGGTAAGCCCACCGGTATGATAGATGAGTGTAGCTGTATTCCAGTACAACGATGAAAGTCCGTAAGTAGGAACGAAAGTTGTGCCTGTGACAGGCCCATTTATTACATGGGCTTTTACACGATAATTATCGGCAGGAGCATTATGGAAACGATAAGATGTATATTCTTTATCAGGAGATGGATAAATATCCATTGAATCTATCGCAGCAAGCAGTTGGGTAGTGCTATCGTACGTAATAAGCCATACTCTTACTTCAGGATTTGCTATCATTGACATTTGGAAAGTATCTGCTACAACATATCCGGTTATCAGGTTCGAATCGGGCACATAAATACTGTAGTTGTTAGTGTAATAGCAAGCGTTTATACTGTCGATAGCAGTTAATGTAACTGTATAAGGACCGCCCCAAAGGTAGGTATGCGTTACCGGGCTGCCCGAACCATAGTTGCCGTCACCAAACGACCAATAGTAATAAATTGGTGATGTGCCTGCAGGATTGTTTGCTGTAAATGTGAATGTAGTGCCGCCCATAAATGATGGAACTATACTGGTTGCACAAGATGTATAATTAACTGTGATGGTAGTTGTTGTTGTATCTGTACAGCTAATAATACCTGTTAACGTATCAATGTCGGAAGAAGCAAACGTTACAGTATAAGTTCCCGGAGTGCTGTAATTATGATCAAACATGCCGGGAAATCCTGAAAATGCAGCTCCTACTTCCGTATTCCCATCACCATAATCAATCCATGTTTGTGCGCCCATTGGATTGGTAAAGGTACCATAGCTGGAGGTATTGTCGAATTCATAACGGAGCAGGGCATTATTAAGTGGAGAGCTTGTAGCGCTGACAGATGCACTTATAGGGCATTGCGCTTGTGCTGCAAGGAAAGTAATGCAGCTAATGATTGATAGTACGAGTTTTTTCATAGGTATTCTTTTTTGTTAATGTTTGGATTTAAAAGTTCAATGTAGACTGCTCTCTATTTCATTGGCGGTTATTTTAAAAGTTATTATATCGACACATAATTAGGGTAAATAGTTAACATGGTTAAAAAATATTATTTGTTTTAAGTGCTTTTTAATTATGGTCAGACATTTGCGTGACACAAATGACAATTCAACTCATGTTTATTAACTGTAGGGAATAATGGCAAAATAAAAAGCCACTTCAACAGAAGTGGCTTTAGAAAAAAAGCAGATATTATTTATAAGTTGCCGCGTTTTTCCTGTTCGCGTTCTATAGATTCAAATAATGCTTTAAAGTTGCCGGCACCAAAACTCTTAGCGCCTTTGCGCTGTATGATTTCGAAGAATAGAGTAGGGCGGTCTTCAATTGGTTTGGTGAAAATTTGTAGTAAATAACCTTCTTCATCACGATCAACCAATATTTTTAGCTCATGTAGCGGAGCCAGGTCTTCATCTATTTTACCTACACGGTTAAACAGGTCTTCGTAGTAT
>JAEZIL010000280.1 GCA_023436685.1 Bacteroidota bacterium
GTGGCAGCATTTTATAAGTATCGGCCTTTATGCCCTCTGTGCCCTGCCAATAAGCAGTTAATGAATCGATATAGCCAATACTCAATGTTTCATCGGGCAGCGATAGTGCAGGGTCGTAACCGGAACAACTAAAATGCCAGGTATGTTGTTCGTATAGTTCAGGATTCTTTATGGTTGGTTCAGTCTCCTTTTCGGGTTCAGTTTTTTCTTTTTTACAAGCTGCAAAAAATATACAGCAAAATAAGAGTAACAGATAGCGGCTCATTGAATTAAAAATTGCCATTACAAGATAATAAAAAGCTCCCGCAAATATGGGAGCTTCGCTTTGTGACCTGTTCCGGATCTGAGTCGGAACCCTGGACGGTCAGAACTATTGTTGTTGCTGTTCCTGGCGTTGCCTCTCTTCTTTTTTCTTTCGTTCTGCATCTATAATAGCACCTGTGCCTAAGCCTACTGCAGCGCCGCCAAGTCCACCTATCACGGCACCTTTACCTTTTTTGTCGCTTATTAAAGCGCCGCCCAGTGCACCTGCACCTGCGCCTATTAAGGCGCCTGTGGCTTTAGAACTCCAGCGTTTTTTCTGTTCCGGCGTAGCATTAGCAGGCGGTTGCGCTGCAGCCGACTGTGTACTGTAGTTGTTGGTAGTGCTATAATAATTGCTGGTAGTATTACGGCCCGACGAACGGCCTGACGACCGCGTTGCGCCAGAGCTGGCTACGGCTTGCTGTGCAGTCATTATAGAATCTCTCCTGGCTGCTTCAGTTTCGGCTATAGCCTGGTTCATGCTGTCTATAACACGTTGCTTTGCCATTTCCATTTGCATCGAATCAATTGTACGCTGCTGGGCTGCCTTTTCTGCCCTATCGTTGCATGCGCCTAAAGCTATTGCCGCGCAGGCTATCAATATCATCTTTTTCATAATTACACGACTTGTTTCAAGATGATATAGACAAAATTGTGCCAACAAAAAAAGATACAATAAGTTGATATTCAATAAGTATTATTGATACATTTTCCGAAACAGATAGAAAGTACATCGGTTATTTATCAGTGTCGTACCACCATGTATTTTCGGTTAGAATGTCGGCAGATTTTATAAATAATCTCCTGACGTCACCCGCAGACGCATAAACTGGTACTGAACCGCACGGAGCTACTAATTCTAATACTTGTTGTGCGTTAATTGATCGTATTTGAAATACATCGGTATTCCCGGGGACATTCACAAACTTATCAGTAGCATCACCATTGGTTGGATAACGGGTAATTATATCTCCAATATTAAGATTAGATAATTGTAACAGGGTAGCTATTTTATTATTCATAAGAGCATTATTCGACTTTGGTATGTTCCATTTTCATTATTTCACCATATGCTTTATCAACAAACAACACAGAATCGAAGTTTCTAGCCTGTTGGTCGTCAGAGAAGAGCTGTGAATAATTTTTTCCTATCAATATTGAGCGTATTTCGAATTTGCGCAATTGCAACCATGCAGGTGCATGGAAAGCCGAAAGATTCACATTACACGCAATAGTATGTACATTATCGCTTACAGATACTGTGTAGTAAAGTGGAATATTCACCGCTTCATTATTTACGCTATATGCAATAGTTATTTGTTTATTCATGTTTATGTTTTAAAGGCTATATAAGAACACATAACTGTGTTATCGGACTAATGAAATATAACTATCGTATACAGAAAACGAAATTCAAATATTTCGTACTGGGAGGATGGAATAACAGTAGATCTAAGACAATGTAATGTACGCTAAATGGCCGAGATTGAAATAATAAAATAAATTGTCCTCTAAAAAATATCAAAAATTAAAATATTTTTATTACCTTTGTTCTTTATTAATTTTTTTGAATCAATACAATGCAAGAAGGAAAAGTAAAGTTCTTCAATGAAACTAAAGGTTTTGGTTTCATTACACCTAACGATGGCAGTGCCGACATCTTTGTACACGTTTCAGGTCTTATAGACGAAATACGTGAAAACAGCCAGGTGACTTACGAAGTAAAAAATGGCCAAAAAGGTTTAAATGCAGTTAATGTAAGAGTAATCTAATTTATCTATATTGATCTTTGAAAGGGTTTCACATTTGTGAAGCCCTTTTTTATTTAGTACTGATTTCGATCCATACGGGCCCGTGGTCGCT
Source organism: Bacteroidota bacterium (assembly GCA_023436685.1). GTDB lineage: Bacteria > Bacteroidota > Bacteroidia > Chitinophagales > Chitinophagaceae > Polluticoccus. Next base: position 2,167 of record JAEZIL010000280.1, read on the forward strand.
GCTTTTTTCCCAGCCGCGCACATGCCTGTCAACGCCTGCTTTTAGCAGTCTTTTGTCCATTGCTTTGTTTAAAAGAAAATGGTCAATGCGGAGCCCTGCATTTCGTTCATAAGCATTGCGGAAGTAATCCCAAAAGGTATATATAATTTCCTCAGGGTGAAGTTTACGTAGTGCATCTGTCCACCCCTGTGACATAAGTTTTTGAAATGCAGCACGTGTCTCGGGCCTGAATAAAGCATCATTAACCCAACGCTCCGGTTTATAAACATCCAGTTCCGTAGGCATTACGTTGTAGTCGCCACAAATAACTACAGGCATTTTAGACTTGTAGAGTTCTGCCGCATGGCTGGTTAAACGTTCAAACCAACGCAACTTATAATCGAACTTAGGCCCCGGCGCGGGGTTGCCGTTGGGCAGGTACAAACAGCCCACATGTATGCCTTCTACAATAGCTTCGATATAACGGCTATGTTCATCTTCAGGATCGCCGGGTAAAACACGGCATACCTCTTCAATGTTATTGCTCTTTGAGAGTATCGCTACACCATTCCAGCTTTTTTGTCCGTGCCATATGGCCTGGTAACCTGCATCGGTAATAGCCTGCAGTGGAAATTTCTCTTGTGGGGCTTTTAACTCCTGTAAGCATACTATATCAGGCTTTGATTCATCCAGCCAGCGAAGTAAAACAGGCAAACGGCCATTTACACCGTTTACATTATAGGTAGCGATTTTCATATTCAAGCAAATATGTTAACTGAAATTAGATATAAAATGCCCCGAAAGGGGCTCTTATATTATCGCGGTACTGCTTTAAGCGCAGTATCGCCGTAAGTATGCGCTGGTTTACGATCCCTATATTTTTTATCGTCGAGGTTTATTGGCTGAGGTGGCTCCTGCACGTCAGAATTATAATGCCCTGTTCTTTCCAAAGTAGTACGAGTGTCCCTTGCTGTTGGCGTGCGGCTACCTGAATTATTTACATTACTGGTACCGCTATTTGTTGTGTTACCGGCTGAGGCATTGTTGCTGCGGGATGCTGTAGAACCGCCGGAAACAGAACTACCGGTTGTAGTAGCACTGGTATTCGTATTAGTATTTGTGACAGTGGTTGTGTCAGCTGTTAATGAATCTGTACCTGCGTTTCCCGTAACATTCGCGGGAGTTTCTATATTAGTTGAATCGTTGGTCGTTTCAGTATTCTCGTTTGAACTGTTGTTACATGCAGCTATTAACAGTGCAGGTAGAAATAATATCGTCATCGTTAATTTTTTCATAGCGCTTCATTTATAGTTCAATAACTAAGTAAAAATTCAATGCCATCATCATACTACAGATTTAAAGGCCGGAGAAACTCCGGCCTTTAAATTGCTGTTTAAGTATAATAAACACTATCGGTTAAACATATAAGATACACCTACGGAATATCCAATGTTTTTTAGCGATGGGTTTGAGTTGTTTACTGTGCTTGGCAATGAAGCCTCATATTTAGATACATCATCGTTTTGCACAATGTTAACTAACCCCAGGTCTATACCAGCTTTTGCAACTAAGCCACTAGCTAATTCAAAGCCAAGTATACCGGTCAAACCAGCGTCAAAACGATTTAGATCGTCGCCAGGTTCATTACCAATTTCCAGCTTTCTTGTACGCTCTTCGCTTTGAGATTCAACGGCATTACCGTTTACTTCATTTTTAACAGTGTATTTACCATTTGCGGCAAATAGTGCACCGGCGTAGCCACCCACACCTACTATCACACTACCCGATTCGCCAACAGGTATTTTATATACGATATTTACAGGTAGTTGCACATAGCTCAATGTGTTTTTATTTTTTATCTGTACTTCATGAAATGTGCCTTCAACATCTGTGTAAGAGAAATTACGTTCTTGTTGGCCGCCCTTCATAGTATAAATAAGGCCTGGTTGTATGCTCCAATTTTTGTTAATCATCCAGTCGCCTTGCAAACCACCATAAAAGCCCACCTTACCTTGGTTGTATGTTGTTTCACCTTCGTAGTTGTCTAGTTGTTGATTAAGGCTTACACCAGCTGTTAGTCCCCATTTAAAACCGCTTTGAGCAGGTGTGGTAGCGCTTTGTGCAAAAGCATTTATGCTAAAAAGCCCAGTTGCTAAAAAAATACCAATCGTTTTCATCTTGTCATTATTTTGGTTCAGGGGCATGATAAAAAAGTCCATGCCAACAGTTATCGTATAGACACTATTAACAAATTAAAATGTGATGAGAGCACATATTTAAATTTCAAAATGGCTTTATTAAATTTGCGCATGCCCCGGCGCAAACCTTACCATCCTTATCGTAATATCCGGCTGAATAGGCGACCACAACGGCAGCAACCAATTGCGCTCAATCCCATTCATATACAACAACATAATAACGAAGACAATTCATCAGGTACAGGATTTGCCATTATAGTTATCCTCCTATCATTTGCAATGATCATTGGCGGGCTGGCCTATATGCTAACCCAAAACACAACCGATGTAGAAATGCTGAAAAGTTTGGCTAAATAGAATTTTAGCAATTATTCTTACATAGTGGCTGGTTTTTACCAATATTTGAGTTTTTTTATGCTTTTTGGGGCGAAAACTTTACAAAATCATCATTATTTGGATTTCTGAATTAGGCTAATATGATTACTTTTGCTGTCCGTTACAAAAACACTTTATGGCTACAACAGCAGATATTCGCAACGGCATGATCATCAAATTAGATGGAAGCCTTTATTCAGTAGTAGAATTTGGACAAAACAAAACAGCCCGTGCAGCAGGAAAAGTTTGGGCAAAACTAAAAGGTGTAGATAACACCCGTTCTATAG
>JAEZIL010000340.1 GCA_023436685.1 Bacteroidota bacterium
CATTATACCCGTTTTGCGCCAAATAAATTGCTGTTGTTTTTCCAATACCGGATGATGCTCCGGTAATCAATACTGTTTTCATTTTTCATTTTTTATTTACCCTGCAAAGGTTCCACATTTAAAAACAGAATTATTTGCCATATGGCAAATAAGGATTTCAATGGATGGATATTGAATTGTTAGAAATTGGATTGGAGCCTATGATTAATTTCAATAGGCAACTTACAATGTGCAGAATGTATCAAAATAGGAAAGCCGCTCTTTGAGCGGCTTTCCTATTGAATGTGATCCGGATTGGATTCGAACCAATGACCCTCAGCTTAGAAGGCTGATGCTCTATCCAACTGAGCTACCGGACCATTTTGCGGTGCAAAGCTAAGCAAATAGTTCTATTATTTTTTCTCTTCTTTACCTTTTACCGGTATTGGGCTGGGCGCTTCTCCATCTTTTAATGCATCGATAGGTATTAGGTCTTGCACATAATTCCAAAATCCGTTGCTCCAGCGGAAACCATCATATTGCCCGCTGGGTACGAAAGTATATTTCCGGTTAGGGTCATTTACCTGAGATACCAGCTTGTCAAAGTAAACTGCATTCATTTCAGCATCCCAATTCATTGATGCCTGCACCTCTTTCTTATATTCTATTATAAAACGGTTTACACGTTCAGATGGTCTGCCTTCAGAACGTACATTAAAAATAGGTGCTCCAAACACAGGACCGGTGGGTGTAATTGTGAGCGGATCCATTACTTTTTTATTGCTGATTGCACTTGAAGCATTTAGCCCGAATAAAGTATAAACCGGTTCGCCGTCCACATTGTTTGTAATAATACGATAGTATAATGCACCGTACCATTTTCCATTTGCCAATACACTATCTTCAGCGCCTTTTGTAAGATTGGGCGTATAATCGAATAACGGGAATAACTTCAACTCCTCGCTATTCATTTGTATTGCGCCATAATATCTCCTTGTAATATCTGTAGGCGCTATTGACCAATTGAATATTCTGAACTTATTATCTTCTGGCGATATTATATTGATCTTCTTTTGTAGTTCGTTGAATGGGTAGCTATATGAGCCTTTAATTTTAAGGGCCCTAACAAGTTGTTTTACGAATTTTTCATTGTATTCAATCCGTTGATCTTCTATGAAAGCATTATACATAGAATCGGCGGTAACTACCAGAGTGTCTTCCATAGCTTTAAGCTCTGTATTCTGGGCATTGGCAGACATGGTAAACACCAATAGTATAAATGCAAAAACTGGTAAACACTTATTGTACACGGCTTGTTAACATTTACACCAAACCTAAACATTTTTCCTTAAAAGCCTATGGCACGGTAATGTTAAACTATGTTTTTAGCATAAAAGCATTTATTTTCGGGCTTAAATTCAGTACTGCATGCAGCTTGTACAGCAGATATTTTTCATATTAATTATAGGTGTAGCCATTTTTCTTTTTGCCAGGAAAGTAGCAGCAATACGCAGGAACATAAAATTGGGCAGAGATGAAGATCTGAGTGATAATAGTAGTGAACGTTGGAAGAATATGACTTTGCTAGCCTTAGGGCAGCAAAAAATGTTCAAGAAACCAATTCCTGCTATACTTCACCTTTTTGTATACGCGGGATTTATTATCATCAACATTGAGATATTGGAGATCATACTTGATGGTATATTTGGTACGCACCGTCTTTTTGCGCCCTATGGCGGTGGATTTTATACATTCGTAATTGGCTTTTTCGAGGTATTGGGCGCTTTGGTGTTAATATCTTGTGTGATCTTTCTTATCAGGCGAAATGTTTTAAAGGTGCGCAGGCTAAACCAGCATGAGCTGGACGGATGGCCAAAAAGCGACGCTAACCTGATATTGATAACAGAAATTGTGCTGATGAGCTTGCTGCTAACAATGAATAGTACTGATCTTGTACTACAAAGCAGGGGAGAAGCGCATTACACGGCTACAACACCCTTTATAGTTTCAGGGGCATTAATGAATTTGTTTTCCGGACTTTCAACCGGTACCTTGATAGCCGTAGAGCGTACTGCCTGGTGGTTGCACATAATAGGCGTACTGGCTTTTATGAACTATTTGCCATATTCCAAGCATCTGCATATCCTGCTGGCTTTCCCCAACGCATATTACAAGCGCTTAAAACCGCAGGGCGAGGTACGCAACATGAAAGCTATACAAAACGAGGTTTTGTATATGATGCAACCCGAACTTGCTCCTGCAACTACGGAAACACAAGCCGAACCTCAGCGCTTTGGCGCAAAGGATGTTGCTGACTTAAGCTGGAAGAATTTACTAGATGCATATTCCTGTACTGAATGTGGACGTTGTACGGCAGCCTGCCCGGCTAATAAAACAGGAAAGAAACTCTCTCCACGTAAGATAATGATGGATACCCGTGATAGGATGGAAGAGGTAGGCAGGAATATAGATGCTAATAAAGAATTTAAGGATGATGGGAAAGCTTTGGTGCACGACTATATATCGGTTGAGGAGTTGCGCGCTTGTACTACATGCCAGGCATGCGTTGAGGCTTGTCCTGTCGCAATAGATCCGCTTGATATAATAATGCAATTGCGCCGCTACCTGGTAATGGAAGAGAGTAATAGCCCTCAGGAATGGAACCTTATGTTCGGTAATATTGAAAATAATATGGCTCCGTGGAAGTTTAGTCCTGATGAGCGTGACCGTTGGGCCGAAGAGCTGGCTGCAAAATCATAATAGCGGAGTGTATATTAACCTTTTGAAACGAGTAAGATGCAGATAAAATCAATGGCTGAGTATGCTGCCAATGGAGAAACACCTGAAGTATTGTTTTGGGTGGGATGTGCCGGTAGCTTTGATCAAAGAGCTCAAAAAATAACTAAAGCTTTTGCACAAATATTAGATAAGGTAGGTGTTCAATTTGCCATACTTGGCAAAGAGGAAAGCTGTACAGGCGACCCGGCGCGACGTGCCGGCAATGAATTTCTTTTCCAGATGATGGCATATAACAACATTCAGTTGTTAAATATGTATAATGTAAAAAAAATTGTAACCACCTGTCCCCATTGTTTCAATATCATTAAAAATGAATATTCAGAGTTGGGTGGAAATTATGAGGTAATACATCATACCACATTTTTGCAGCAGTTGATTAACGAAGGACGTGTGCGGCTAAAT
>JAEZIL010000036.1 GCA_023436685.1 Bacteroidota bacterium
TAAGTATCCTGATATACTAAACGATGCGCATGTAGGTGCCGAAGCAACTAAATTGTTCAATGAGGCCAATGCAATGCTGGATAAAATAATAGCCGATAAATGGCTGACTGCAAAAGGTGTTGTAGGCTATTGGAAAGCCGAGAAGACAGCCCCTGATACAGTTTTGGTGAAAGACGATAACGGTAAAGTATTACATCATTTAGAATCGCTGCGGCAGCAGCAAAAGAAAGCTGCCAATCAGCCTAATTTCTCCCTGGCCGATTTTATAAGCCCGAAGCACGAAGATCATATTGGTGCATTTGCTGTAAGTATTCATGGCATAGAACCGCATTTGCAAAACTTCATAAATAATCATGACGATTATAACAAGATAATGCTGCAAGCTTTGGCCGACAGGCTGGCGGAAGCATTTGCCGAGGTGCTGCATAAGCGCACACGTAAAGAGTTTTGGGGGTATGCTTCAAATGAGCAGATGAGTAATGCAGAGCTTATTAAGGAGGAGTACCAGGGTATTCGTCCGGCACCGGGTTACCCTGCCTGCCCCGATCATACAGAGAAGCATAAACTTTTTGCTTTGCTAAATGCTACTGATAATGCAGGTATACAACTGACCGAATCGCTGGCAATGTATCCTGCTGCATCGGTATGTGGGTGGTATTTCAGCCATCCGCAGAGCACTTATTTTGGCATTGGTAAAATAACAGAAGACCAATTGCAAGACTATGCACAGCGTAAGGGCATGAGCACAGAAGAAGCAAGCAAATGGCTTTCACCTATATTAGATATGTAATGTTTGGAGACCAACAAGAAAAAGAAGCAATAGTAGAAGAGCCTAAGGTGAACACGAAATACAAATCGGTAGCCTGGCTGGCGCATATTATATCGTTTGTATTCCACCCGGTATTTATGCCTACCATCATGGCATACGCCATGTATAGGTTTGTACCAGCGTACTTTGCTAGCATCAATGCTAAGGACTATTCATTCAAATATCTGCTACCATTATTTTTGACAACGGCTATTTTCCCAATCATAAGCGTATTACTTATGAAGGGGTTGGGTTTTATTAAGAGCGTCCATTTGTATGATCCTAAAGACCGTATCATTCCGCTTATAACTTCTATGGTGTTTTACTTCTGGATAAACCTGGTATTCAAAAATATCAATGCTCCGTTTTTATTACACGTGTTAACGCTTGGTAGTTTTTGGGGAGTGATCACTCTTTTCATGGTAAATATATTTTACAAGGTTAGCATGCATACAGCCGGCGCCGGTGGCATGTTGGGTATGCTGATAGTACTGATGATGCTGAGCCCGGTTAGCCTTACGTTACCATTGTTTCTTGCACTCATTATTGCCGGTATTGTAGGAACAGCCCGAATGCTTTTAGGTGCACACCAGCCAGCTGAAATATGGCTGGGTTATATATTGGGTATCCTGGTGCAGGTGGGTGCTTATCTATACCTTATTTAGCTTAACGATTTTACTGATAGGTGTATTTGTATTATTAAGTATACACCTTCTTTATATTCAGTTACTTTGCCCTCCCTTTTTTACACGAGGAGCTTAATTTTTTTATTCACGTGCATATACCGCAACACCAGCCAGCAAGCAAAAGTATGGTTGTCATCATACTTATATTGGGGGCGCTAACCGCTGTTAGCCCCTTCTCTATTGATATGTATCTGCCTGCTTTCGGGCAAATGGCTACGAGCCTGCATACCACTGTACCCAAAGTCTCTTTATCGCTTAGTAGCTATTTTGTAGGTATGGCCCTCGGGCAATTGTTGTATGGCCCATTGCTGGATAGGTTTGGCCGTAAGCGCCCGCTGTATGCAGGGCTTGTGTTATATATACTGGCCACGGTAGCTTGTATTTATTCAGGATCGGTAGAAATGTTGATCGCATCGAGATTGTTGCAGGCGCTAGGTGGCTGTGCGGCAGGTGTAGCATCTACTGCTATGGTGCGCGATTTTTTTCCGCAAGAAGAAAGGGCAAAGGTATTTTCATTGCTCATGCTAATACTAAGTGTATCGCCTTTGTTTGCACCTACTATAGGTAGCCTTGTTTCTACTGCATGGGGCTGGCAGGCAGTATTTGTAGTATTGGGCGTTATTATGACGCTGATCCTGTTGCTGGTAATATTCATGTTGCCCGAAGGCCATCAGCCCGATCCTAATGTATCACTAAAAGCAAGGCCTATTACCCAAAACTTTCTGTCCATTTTTCAGACACCGCAGTTCTTTGCATACGCCTTATCGGGCGCCTTCTCTTTTGCGGGTCTGTTTGTTTACCTGGCTGGCGCGCCCTCTATATTCATGAATACTTTCAGCCTCACCGAAAAAGAGTTTGGGCTTGTATTTGCGCTCTTATCTATAGGTGTGGTAGGTGGTGGACAGGTGAACATACAGCTTACCAAACGCTACAAAAGTGAGGATATTTTCAAAGCTGCCCTGTACACCCAACTTGCCACAACGTTTATTTTTCTATTGGGCGCTATATTGGGCCAATATGGGCTTGCTATGCATATAGTGTTGTTTTTCATTTTCTTGTCGTGCATTGGGCTGACCTATCCCAATGCAGCATCGCTTGCCTTACAACCATTTCAAAAAAATGCCGGTGCTGCTGCTTCACTTTTAGGATTTATGCAGATGGGGGTTGGCGCATTGAGTTCGGCGATATTTGGTTTGCTACCTTATACAGCAAGTATTTCTGTTGGTGTTCTGTTTGTGGCAACCGGTGTAGCAGGGGTAGTGCTATCAAAAACAAAACCCCGCAAGATGCGGGATGCGGGGTTTTAAAAAGATCATGGTGTAGGGTTTACATAATGAAAGAGGCTGTAAAATAATGTATGGCTTTATCATTTAGCCACCGTTTTTTAACCTTGGTTTTTAATATGTTGTTCGCCGTCAAAGCGGGGGGCCTGGCGCCATGCAGTTTTATAATAGTTGCACGGACGAACAGATTTTTGAAACAGGGACAAGGTAAAAGCGGAAGAGCGTAAGGAAACTTTTGCGCGGTAGCAATTACCTTAAAAAAATGCAATTAGCGCAAGATGATTGGAACAGCTACACTGCTTACTTGATAAACTGGTGCTTGTTTATAAAACGCCGATGCAGATATGCGTATGAATTAATTAACAGCACTAAAGCCGATAATGCCTACTGCCAACCATATAAGCCCCTTTACCAAAAAGAACAGGAAACCCCAGATGCCAAGTTTCTTAATCCATTTTATTGCTTTGGGTTGTGTTTTTATTGTTGTTTCCATTTCTATTGCATTTCCATGACAAAGAAAGGTTGAATAGCAACAGCGATCTTTTAAAAATGGAAAAACCATTTTCAAAAAAAGAAATAACGCTTATTAGCCCTGCAGGTGTATAGATATTACTATCATGCGCGTGCTAAGGCTTTCTATTGCATTGCTCAATGGTATGCGTGCATCTTTAAAATGCTGGTTCATAAGCCCCTGGCTTATCTTAATTTCGGGAGCGAATATAAAGTTGGGGTAATAAAATTCGAAACCGGCACCTAGCTCATAGCCGAAATCAATAGGTTTTACTTTAATAAATTCATCGGCCCTGCGCGAGCGTGCATTGGCTGCCAGGTCGATATCCAGTTTGGTACCTACCATGCCATAAAAGCGGAAATTTTGTATCCTGTCGCTTTTAAATTTCAGTTGCAAAGGAAGGTGCATGTAAATAGATTCAATCGACCGGTCAATCGTGCTATCCCCACCACGTCCGTCGGAAGCGTCTATAACCATACGTTTTTCGGCAAATGCCAGCGATGGTACAAAACGCAGGTCAAAGCGTCTGTTTAGCCTTAAATTACCCATCAAACCCAGGTTGAACCCTGGCCTGAAACGGGGGGTTATTGATCTAAATGTATCATTTTCAACAAAAGAACGTGTGTTGCCTATCTTATAAGTGGAGAAATTGGTGCCAAAGGTTATACCAAAATAATAGGCTTTCTGGTCATGTTCAGGCATATTGATGATGTTGCGTTGCGCATAGGTACTTAGTGAAAACAACAAGCAGGCAAGTATCAGGAATATGGAACGGACGTGCATCAATCTACAAGATATGTATATTAACGTAAAATACGAAGATACAGTATGTGGCTTGCCAAACAAGGTACCGTTAAAAAACGGTGGCAAAAAGCTTGCGGAATTGAATTTTTCTCAATATTTAAACCTTATCTTCGTAATCCCATAAGAAACTCGATCAGAGATCTAGATAAGAAATTTACCCGCCAGCATGAAAAAGAGAGACCCGCTTCACTTTGAAGCGGGTCTTGATTTATAAGAAGATTTGCGGTCAGGTTGTTTGCTTTGTTATGTATTTAGGCTTATCGGGTGCTACATAGTTATACATCATATCCAATAATTCATCAACCAACGGGCTTGTTAAAAGCATGGTTCGGCTGCACTCATCCAGGAAACCCTCGCTCACCATATTGGTACAAAGCGCTGTTAACGCATCATAATATCCGTTAATATTAAGCAGCGCAATGGGTTTGCTATGTAGACCCAGCTGCCCCCATGTAAGCATTTCAAACATTTCTTCTAAAGTGCCAAAGCCACCGGGAAGGGTAATGACGCCATCGCACAACTCATTCATCTTAAGCTTGCGCTGGTGCATGGTATCTACTATAATAAGTTCGGTTAGTCCATCGTGTGCAATCTCTTTGGTTTGGAGAAAGCCCGGAATAACACCAACTACCTTGCCGCCATTTGCCAGCATGGCATCGGCTACTACACCCATAAGGCCTACTTTGGCCCCGCCATATACCATGCGGATGTTGCGTTCGGCAAGTTTTACGCCCAGTTCATAAGCAGTTTCCCTATGTACAGGATCGTAGCCTTCACTTGAACCACAAAAAACGGTAACACTATTCATTGAGAGCAAATTGTTGTTATAAAGATAAGATGAATGACTTACAGGCAATTTACAATTTTGTGAAAACTGTGTAATTTGTAACAAACCACGTATTATGCAGTATACTGTAAATACAATAGGCTACCGGAAATTTGAGGTGTTAGATAGTACAGGTGCACTCATCGGCAAGCTGCATTCTCATTCACTATTTTCCGGTAAGGAGCAACTTATACTAAGTGAGCATGAAGTGTATGATATAAAGCAGAAAAGCTTTTGGAGTCTTACACGGCAGATATTTAAAAACGGATATCCGTTTGCAACTATAAAACCAAATCTTAGCGGTGGTACTGAAATAATATTTCAATCGGGCATTACGTTTTATTTTAAAAGCAAAAATTTCTGGCGTACAGAATATGTATTGACAGATTATACTGAGCAGTTAATAGCGCGTTTGCATGCTGAATATGTATGGAAGAAATTCAACTATAATTATAGGATAGATGTTGTAAATAAAGCATTCGGGCAGGAGATAGATGCACTGGTACCCCTACTGATGGGCTATTGTATAACGTATCTTGGAAGGCTAACAGCATCTGCTGTTTAATAAAAAATAAGGGGCCGTTATATATGGCCCCCAGTTTTTATAGAACTTCAATTTGATTCTTAAATAAATCTTCAAATTCATCGCGTTTGCGAATAAGGTGTGCTTTCCCTTCCACAACTAAAACTTCTGCCGGTTTTAAGCGGGAATTGAAATTGCTGCTCATTTCAAAACCATAAGCTCCTGCATTGTGAAATACCAACAGGTCACCTTCACGCACTTCATTCAATACACGGTCCCAGGCAAACGTATCTGTTTCACAAATGTTACCTACTACGGTATAGATACGTTCAGCACCGCCGGGGTTAGTTATATTGCTGATGCGGTGATAAGC
>JAEZIL010000051.1 GCA_023436685.1 Bacteroidota bacterium
GTAAAAAAGCGGCTTAAAGCCGCTTTTTTACTTTATTGGTTGTTGCTCTTTCAATATTTTTTCCTTCTTCGTTAGCCTGTTCCATATGCTGATAAAGAAACCCAGCACCATTACCACTATACCCAGCCACAGCACATTAATGTAAGGAAATACCAGCGCTTTCATCACGATATAGTCATCCTTAGGATCTATCTGTTTTACCTCTATTTCAGCAGCGTCTTTATCCGGTATTATCTGGCTAAGGCGTGTATAAAGCTGCATGCCTTTTAGTGTGTCTTCAACAATGAATATTTCATTGCCGCGTATGCAATAGACAGGTTGCAAATGTTGTTCATTGCCGCTAAGGTCTAGCACAGTAAGATTGGCTACTACGGCTAGGTCGCCTTGTTGGGGTACAAAGTTCTTCGTTACAGCGCCCACTTTAAAGCCTTTAAATATCATATATCCACTGTTCAGGTAAACAGTATCGCCTGCCTTTACGATATGCGACCTGTATGTATTTGTATCGGTCCGTTTATTTGGATCTATTACCGATGTTACATACGTAAAGATGTCTCGCGTCAGGTAGTGTTTCGATGCTGGATTAGCACTCAATCCTTCTTGTCCCTTAGGGTTAATAAAAGCATCAGGGTATAAGGTAAACGATTCGGTTAATTTGCCAGTTGCACTATCGCGGCGTTCATAATATACTTTATAAAAAGTGCGTGGGTCATTCTCTGATGTTGAATCGCCCTGATATGTAGCAAAGTACTCGCCCAGTGCTACAGGTACGCCTCTATACATTAAAACATTCTCGCGGCTCTCTTTTGCATCCTCTTCGGGTGTAGCCTTCCCAAATGGGAATATTACTCCCAGTGTATTAAATGATATTACCTGTTTGTTGTACGAAGATATAAGGATACCCAGCAATACCAGCCCGAAGCCCAAGTGTGCTGTAGCCGGTCCCATCTTTTTTATCTTGCCTTTGTGTACTACTATCATATAGAATATCATCCCAACAATAGTGTAACATGCGGCAAATAGTAATAATGCATACTGCGGAACATCAATTTTTTGCAATATGCCAATGATCAATGTGATTACCAGGGCAATGGCTCCGGTTATACTCAGGCGGCGAACCACTACTTTGTTATCGCTTTTCTTAAACTTAAGAAAGAGTACCATTGCAGTCATTAATCCTACAATTACTGCAACCCAAACCTGTATACTATTATAATGTGCTACGGGATCAACTGGTGGGGCAACATCTTTGCCCGTTATCATTTTAGCCAGTGGCGACCATACAGGTATAGATGTACTGATGATGATTTGTATAGCCGATAACAACAATACAAAAGAGCCTATAAACATCCAGAACTCACGTGTGTTTACCTGTTCCTCAGTTTTTACTCGTGGCAGGCCTTTCCAGCGTGCTATTATTGCTGATAGGGACATGATGATAAGCAGTCCAATAACTATTAGTAAATGCCAGTATAGCGATTTGCCCTCGCCTGTAAATGCGTGTACCGATGTATCGCCCAATACGCCTGTACGCGTAAGGAAGGTAGAATACCAGATGAATAAGTAGGTGAGTACGAGTAGGATAACTGTAATAATAAAAGAGCGCCCTGTGGCTTTGTATACTACCAGTGTATGCATACCGGCTATTAAAGTGAGCCAGGGTACCAGCGAAGCATTCTCTACGGGGTCCCATGCCCAATACCCGCCAAAAGTTAAAGATTCATACGCCCATGCGCCACCCATCATAATACCGGTACCTAACACTGCGCCTGCAAACAGAGACCAATTAATGGTTGGTTTTATCCATGTTAGGTATTCACCTTTCCATAGCGCTGCGATAGTATAGGCAAAAGGTATGAGCGTAGCTGCGAAACCCAGGAATAATATGGGCGGATGGATGACCATCCAGTAGTTTTGCAGCAGTACGTTAAGACCATTACCATCTTTTACAAATTCAAGATAATTGGGCTGAGAGAAAATAGGAGCTCCTTGCATCTGGTCGCGCAGTAGCAGGAAGGGATTGCTTCCTATTTTTATATCCGGCCCCAAGTAAAAGCCCAGCAACATAGTGGCAAGCAGTACCTGCACTACACATATTACGGCCATTACACGGCTTTCCATAGCTTTCGCTTTGGCCATGACTATAAGGCCAAGTACACAGTGCCATATAGACCATAGCAGGAAGCTTCCTTCCTGTCCTTCCCAGAAACAGCTGAGCAGATACTTGGTCGGCAGGCTCAGATCAGAGTGACGCCATGCATAATGATATTCGAAAAGGTGATTGGTAATAATATAATACAAGGCCGAAAATATACCCAGCACAGCTGCAGCATGTATTATAAAACCGCTACGGCCCAGCAGCAACCAACTGCGGCTGTTGTTTGCATTTGTCACCTCGGTTTGTGCTGAACGGAAATAACTAAAAGCACTGAGTAATGAACCTACGAAGGCTGTGATAACAAAAAAATGGCCGAGTTGCCCCGGCACTAAATTTTCTCCTATGTATTGTGTCTCCAACTTGAATGTCTTAAGTGTTTCTTATTAATTAGCTTTTAACTGGCAGTTCCTATAGCTACCTGGTCGTTCTTATATTTTGAAGGGCACTTCATTTGTATCTTATTGCAACGGAAAGCGTCGCCGTCCATGCGCCCCATCATTACTATTTGTTCCGATTTTTCAATATCGGTAGGTTTAGCGCCATTGAATATTACCTTATTTACGTTGCCGGCTTTATCCTGCACATAAAATGTAAAGTGGTTTGGGTCCTTTACAGGATCATACTCCATGGCTTTACCTTTAGCCAATACGCCTATTACGTGAAACTGTTTATTGGGTTCTTTAGCTGCCGAGGCGAAGGTTTCGTATGTGCTGAAATCCCCAAACATACTTACTATGATACATACAGCCGCAGCTACCAAAACCAGCAGAACAATATGAGACTTTTTCATAACCTTGATGCGATAGGCAAAGGTAGCTGAAAATGACTTACAAATGACGTACTAAAAACTATACACTATGTTAATGAATGGATAAACAAATTTTTTGTTTTGATATAAGGATTATTTTTGCTGCCCGTAAAAAAATATAATGGCTGATTTATCAAATTTTGATCCTAATTCGGTTGGCCTGAAATCCAACAATATATTCGGGTTACCTTTTAAAGAAGATGAGGCGGAGCTGGTATTATTACCAGTACCGTGGGAGGTAACCATATCTTACCGGGACGGTACATCGCGTGGGCCTGAGAATATATACCATGCTTCTATGCAAATAGACCTGTACGACCCCGATGTTGTAGATGGTTGGAAGAAAGGTTTTCACATGCTGCCGGTTGATAAGATAATACGTAAAAAAAGCGACTATCTGCGGCAGTGTGCTGAGCTGATTATTTCTCATCTGGTTGAAGGTGGGATAGTGTCAGAAAATGAACAACTAAGCGAGAAGCTGGATGAAGTGAACAAGGGTGGAGAAATGTTGCAAAGCTGGGTAAAGGAAATGACCGGCAGGCTACTGAAAGAGGGAAAGAAGGTTGGCCTTATTGGTGGAGATCATAGTACACCACTAGGTTTTATACAGGCACTATCGGAAGTGCACAGCGACTTTGGCGTATTGCAGATAGATGCGCATGCTGATCTGAGAAACGCATACGAGGGTTTTACCTACTCCCATGCATCAATTATGTATAATGTCGTTAATACCATACCTCAAGTAAAAAAACTGGTGCAGGTAGGCATTCGCGACTATTGCGATGAAGAGCTGATGATGATACGGGAGAACCCTAGTCGTATTGCAACCTTCTTTGATAAGGATATTAAAGAAGCACAATATGAAGGTACCACCTGGAAGCAGATATGTGAGAATATAGTGGCAGAGCTACCTGAAAAAGTTTATATAAGCTTCGATATTGATGGCCTTGACCCTAAGCTGTGCCCTAATACAGGTACACCTGTACCGGGAGGCTTTGAACTAGAACAAGTATTTTATTTATTCAAAGTATTGAAAGCAAGCGGGAGAGAATTAATAGGTTTTGACCTGAATGAAGTATCTACTGGCGAACACAGTCAAGATGGCATTGATAGTATTGTAGGTGCCCGCGTATTATATAAAATGTGTAACTATATGGTAGCTGACAAATAAATCTAGATATCACACAATAAAAAGGGAGCTTATTGCTCCCTTTTTATTGCCCATTAGTGTATAATTGGTATTGTTGTTTGTTATGTATTTTTCATTATTTTAAATTTCCCATAGTTTTTGATTATAATTAAATAGCAATAAAAGCTAATATTTCTCGAGCTATTGTTGCAACTTAGTGTTAACTAAATAAACAACACTATGGCTGAAAAAACTAACGGACAAAATGCCAATGGCGAAGAAACAAAGCCACTCACTACAGCCTCAGGTATACCATATCATGACAATGAAGACACGATGAGCGTAGGGCCACGTGGTCCATTACTACTACAGGATTTTATTCTTCACGAAAAAATGGCACACTTCAACCGTGAGCGCATCCCTGAGCGTGTAGTACATGCTAAGGGTACAGGTGCCTATGGTACATTCACAGTTACACAAGATATTACGAAAGTTACACGTGCTAAAGTATTTAGTCAGGTGGGCAAACAAACAAAAGTATTCGTACGTTTTTCTACTGTAGGTGGCGAAAAGGGTAGTGCCGATACAGAACGCGACCCACGCGGTTTTGCAGTGAAGTTTTATACAGAAGATGGCAACTGGGACCTCGTAGGTAATAACACGCCTATCTTCTTTATAAAGGATCCCAAAAAATTTTCGGATTTCATACATACGCAAAAAAGAGATCCTAAAACAAATACCAAAAGTCCTACCATGATGTGGGATTTCTGGAGCCTTAATCCCGAAAGCCTGCACCAGGTAATGTTTCTAATGAGCGATAGGGGTACTCCTTATGGCTATAGGCATATGCATGGTTTTAGTAGCCACACATTTAGTTTCATCAATGATAGAAATGAACGCCACTGGGTGAAATTCCATTTTATTACACAGCAAGGGATTAAGAACTTTAATAATGACGATGCCGTGCGCATGAAGGGGGAGGATGCTGACTTTGCTCAGCGCGACCTCGTAGATGCTATTGAGAATGGTAATTTCCCTAAATGGACACTTAAGGTGCAGATAATGACAGAAGAGCAGGCAAGGACATACAAATGGAATCCCTTCGACCTAACAAAGGTTTGGCACCATAAAGACTTCCCTCTAATAGAAGTAGGCGTTATGGAATTGAATAAAATACCCGACAATTATTTTGCTGATGTAGAACAGTCAGCCTTCGCGCCAGCGCATGTGGTTGATGGGATCAGTTATTCGCCTGATAAAATGTTGCAGGGGCGCATCTTATCGTACCCCGATGCCCATCGTTACCGCCTGGGGGTTAACTACGAGCAACTACCCGTAAACCGTTGCCCTTACGCTGTAAACAATTACGAACGAGATGGCAGCATGCGCCTGGATGGTAATGGAGGTAATAATCCTAATTATTCGCCAAATAGCTTTGATAATATACACGCTGATCCTAAATATAAGCAGCTGGAGCAAGTATTGGAAACTAATGTGGCAGCAGTGTACGACAGAAACGCACCAGGAGAGAACGACCACTATACACAGCCTGGTATCTTCTGGCGAGAAGTACTGAACGATGAAGAGAAAGAAACACAGGTAAAGAACATAGCAGGTGCTATGAGTGGCATAACAGGCGAGAGGCGTGAGCAGATAATCATGCGTCAGCTTTGCCATTTCTTCCGTGCCGACAGGGATTTAGGTACACGTATAGCTGAAGCTTTAAAAATGGATATGGGTACGGTAATGAAGATGATACCTGCAGAGCCAACCAATCCCGCGCATTCCTAAAAATAAAGGCTGTATTCAACTTCGCGATCTCAGTTAGCTCATAGGCTGATTGAGATCGTTTTTCGCAACTAATGTAGGCTCTCTAATACTTTATCAAAACTTATCCAGTAAATATCGCCTTTTCCATTACCCGGGCTCGTATATGCTTGTTTTAGTTGTTGCAGGTTGACAGATGTGGGGTAAGATGCTTTGACCAATGAACGCTCGCTGGTAAAGAACATTGTTTTTCTATCAGCGGTAACAAAAGGGCAATAATCCATCCTGTCTGAATTTAATATTGCTAAATGTTTAGCCGGTAGCCATTTGCCATTTGCGTCTTTCATGCTTATATACAGGTCTCCACGGCCCAAATCGTCTTTCCTTCCGTAAGACGTAAATATGATAAAATCTTCCTCTGGTGATATAAATGCGTTGAAGTCGTAAGTCTTGCCGTTTACGCTAGTGTCAAAAGCAACCACTTCTACATATTTGTCTCCATTCCACTTACCTATCCATATATCTTCCTTGCCAAATCCATTGGTATAAGCTGCAGTATAATACAGGTTGCCGCTTTTGGTGGTGGAAGGATAGAACTAATCAGCGTCTGTATTTACGGGTTTACCTATGT